>JAKSBB010000123.1 GCA_022361315.1 Desulfobacterales bacterium | reverse complement strand
GGGATGCCTTCCTTGGCCATGGTCAGCCGGATATCATATACCATTGCCTCCGGAACCATAATTGTCGTACCGTCACCCGTCAGGCGATAGGGGGTGTTCGAGGATTTCAGCACTTCGACAACGGCCGAGGCATCTTCCTGGTTCAACCCTGTATAGGCCGCCCGGAACGTGGTTTTATTGGTCCAGATAAACATGGTTGTAAACCCGGCGACCAATACCAGGGCAAACACACCCAGGGCAATCTTCCTGGGGAGGGACATCTCTTTAAAGGTCGTGATAATTCTTTCAACAACGGGATTCATTTAAACCGCTCCTGCGCGTTAAATTATACCTGCATCCGCATAATTTCACTATAGGCCGTCATGGCCTTGTTTCTCACCTGGGCCAGCACTTTAAGGGAGGTACTGGCTCTGCCCAGAGCCCGCATACCTTCGTGGATACCCAGACGCCCCTGAATGACCGCTTCCACGGCATCATCTGCTTTATGCTGGTTCGTGTTGACTTCCAGAACCGCCGATTCCAGGCGTTCCATAAATTCCGGGCTGCGTTTTTCAAGCGTTGACGGTACAGACTCCCTGTACAGGGATGTTTTTCCGGGTGTAATCTCATTTATTGCTGCCATGGGATTCTCCTACGCTTATTTTCCTATTTCAAGGGCTTTGGTTACCATACTTTTGGTATTTGAAAGCGCCGTAACACTGGCCTCATAACTTCGTCTGGCCACCATCATATCTGCGATCTCAGTCAGATGATCCACATTGGGCATCTTCACATAACCGGTTTCCGGGTCCGCATCCGGATGGGCTGGGTTATACACCAGGTGAAAATCCTCCTGAGATCTGACGATCTGATCAACCACCACCCCGTTTCCGTTTTCCGGAGGCGGCCCTTCTCCCACTTCAATGGGGTCAAACTCAATGCGGCCGATTTCCTTCCGCCTCATATTTTTTTCCACGATACTCTCAAAGGAATCAATATCTTTACCCTTGAAAACCACCATTTTTCTGCGGTAGGGCCCCCCTTCTTCCGTGCGGGTGGTATCCACGTTGGCCAGATTCTCCGCAATTACGTTGAGTTTATGCCGGTGGGCCGCCAGAGCGGTACCACTGATCCTTCCTGCGCTCATTAAATCCATGGATTATTTACCTCCTTCGTCGATGGCATAGTTAAGGATGGTCATTTTCCTCAACAGCATCTCAATGGTAGATCTGTACTTCACATTATTTTCCATCAGGTGCATCATCTCTGTATCGATGTTCACGGAGTCCAGATGGTGGATGTCAACATCCTCACTGTCTTCCCCCTTGACCTCGTATGGGCCGACACCATGGTTGGGGGACAGGTGTTTTTCATGGGTTTTATCCACATAGTCCGGCTCCGGCCCTTCCATGGCCCGGGACAACGCCGCCTGGAAATCAATATCCTTCGGTGTATACCCGATGGTATCCATATTGGCAATATTGCCCGCAATAAGATTATGTCGTTTGGCCGCGATATTCAGGGTTTCGGATATCATTTCATGGGTCCGGCCGTAAATCCGTGAATTTATCATCTTCTTACTTCTCCCTCTATTTGGATACGGTTCCCATGGTTCGAATGTGTTTAAGTTGTCTTGCACAGGAATATCGATCGCATCCGTGCCAACTTT
>JAKSBB010000267.1 GCA_022361315.1 Desulfobacterales bacterium | reverse complement strand
CTGGGGAATCCCCGGCACCATGTGCGGCCTTGCCGCCGCCGGCGTTGTCTATATTCTACTCAGCCTGCTGGTGAGATGGCAGGGGGGCGACATCATCAAACGGGTACTTCCTCCAGTGGTTACGGGCCCCGTTATTATGGTTATCGGGCTGATCCTGGCCCCGGTTGCCGTCCACATGACCATGGGTAAAACCGGTGACGGTGCCATCGTGCTTTTCCCCCAGGCCAAGGCCATGATCGTGGGCCTGTCCGCCCTGGCCACCACCATCCTGGTGTCCATCCTGGGCAAGGGACTGCTCCGTCTGATCCCCATCCTCTGCGGCATTGCCGTGGGTTATGTGCTGGCCCTTGTCTTCGGGTTTGTTGATTTTTCTCCCGTTGCCAAAGCCCCCTGGTTTGCAGTTCCCGACTTTGTCATGCCGGAATGGAACCTGGAAGCCATCTTTTACATCGTCCCCATCGCCATTGCCCCGGCCATCGAACATTTCGGCGACGTTGTGGCCATCTCCGGGGTTACCGGTAAAGATTACCTGAAAGACCCCGGTGTGCAGAACACCATGCTGGGTGACGGCCTGGCCACTTCCCTGGCATCCATGCTCGGCGGACCGCCCAACACCACCTACTCCGAAGTCACCGGCGCCGTGGCCCTGACGAAAATGTTCAACCCGGCCGTCATGACCTGGGCGGCCATCGCCGCCATGCTGCTGGCCTTTGTGGGTAAGCTGGGCGCACTGCTTCAGACCATTCCCGTACCGGTCATGGGCGGCATTATGCTCCTGCTGTTCGGTGCCATCATGGTGGTGGGCCTCAATACCCTGGTGAGATCCGGTGATGACCTCATGGAAGCCCGGAACCTCTCCATCGTTGCCCTGATCCTGATCTTCGGCATCGGCGGTATGAGCTTTTCCGCCGGCCAGTTCCAGCTCCAGGGCATCGGCCTCGCCGGTATTCTCGGTGTTGCACTGAATCTGGTGCTGCCCCGCTCCAGAGAATAGCCCGCGGGGAAACACCCCGAATACTGTTGTACCCATCTCCCCGGAAGCTCCCCTGCTTCCGGGGAGTTTTATTTTTACCTGCCAGAGGTGGCCGCCCCCCATGGTTTCATGAATGAATTCTACCCTTTCCGCACTATCGGAACGTTCCAACTGAACCCAACATACAAAATGAATAAAATTCATTCACTTTTATTTTTTACACTTGACAGGCCATGACGCCATCTTTATAGTTGAGCTTTTTCAAAAAATTAGCAAAAACTTTTTAACAAAAAATCATAAATTTGCTATTTTTTGATAATTACACAAACATTCACAATCAACCAAAACACGACTGGCCCCCGACAGTCATCCAACACCAGAGGAGGAGACCCATGGAATCTTTAAAAAAACTCTATCGTATTGGTCTGGGGCCGTCCAGCAGCCACACAATGGCACCCAGCAGGGCTGCCACACAATTTCTGACCGACCACCCGGACGCACACAGCTACCGGGTCACCCTGTTTTCAAGCCTGGCCGCCACAGGGAAAGGGCATTTAACCGACAAGGCCATTGAAGAGGCCATACTGCCCAAGCCCCTGGAAATTGTCTGGAAAGAAGAGGAGTCCCTGGACCTCCACCCCAACGGTATGCGGTTCGAAGCCTTAGACACCAAGGGTAACACCACGGCAACCCACGAGGTCTACAGTGTGGGAGGCGGCGCCCTGATGACCAAAGATTCTCAGGAGGCAAGCGACCCGGTATACCCGCTGACCACCATGACCGAGATCCTTGATTTTTTCAACACCTCAGGTCAGTCCTTCTGGGAATACGCCGCCTCATACGATTCAAGGGAAATCTGGGATCATCTCGACCTGGTATGGGAAACCATGACCCAGGCACTGGAACGGGGATTGAACACCGACGGTATTCTCCCCGGCAGCCTGGGCCTGGCCAGAAAAGCCGGCCAGCTTCATGCCCGGGCCACCATGCTGAGACCGGAGGTCAGCGGCGACGGCCTCGTGGCCTCATACGCCTATGCCGTGGCAGAAGAAAATGCCGACAAAGGCGTTATCGTCACCGCCCCCACCTGCGGCGCCTGCGGTGTGGTACCCGCCGTACTCTACCATCTGTCCAACACGCTTAAACCCAGACGGATGGCCATTCTGAAAGCCCTGGCCACTGCCGGTATCATCGGCAACCTGGTGAAGTTCAACGCCAGTATTTCAGGGGCAGAGGTGGGCTGCCAGGGAGAAGTGGGCACAGCCTGTGCCATGGCTGCAGCAGCCGCCACCCAGCTTCTTGGCGGCACCGTTCGCCAGATTGAATATGCCGCAGAAATGGCCCTTGAGCACCACCTTGGCCTGACCTGTGACCCGGTGGACGGCCTGGTTCAGATTCCCTGCATTGAACGGAACGCCCACGCCGCCACCCGCGCCATCAGCTGCAGTCATTTTGCCCTGCTGTCCGACGGCGTTCACAAGATCAGCTTTGATCAGGTAACGGCTGTGATGAAAGAGACCGGACAGGCCCTGCCCTCACTTTACAGAGAGACCTCGGGCGGCGGGCTTGCAAAGGCATACCGAAAAACAAATTAACCCCCGTACCAACTGTTTCGGGCATAGGATTTTATCCGCTTGATACAGATCAATTTCTTTTTTTCCGGCCTGGTGTAAAGTCATGACCATCACCAACATGACATACAGGAG
>JAKSBB010000320.1 GCA_022361315.1 Desulfobacterales bacterium | reverse complement strand
TCCATGGCCATGGCGGTTTTCATCTGCATGAGGCGGTTCATATCGTCGAAAACCTCCAGGCGGCTCTTGTCGTCGATGGCCTTCTGAACCTCGGGGGGCGGTGTGATGGCGTTGATGTAGAGTTGGGTCAGGGCCAGGCCGAAATCTGAAAAATCTGATTGTACCCGTTCTGCCAACCCCTTTGAAAGCTCGTCATATTGGGCCGGCAGATCAAAAATGGTGGAGATTTTTTCCCCGATATAGTCGTTGAACCTGGATACAATCACCCGGCTCAGATACTGGCTGATGTCCTCGGTGGTGAACAGCCCCTGGGTACCGGTGAGGCGGTTGATAAACAGAACGGGCTGGACGATTCTCAGATTGAAAATGCCAAAGGCCCTCAGCCTTACCAGGCCAAGTTCACTGTCTTTGAATGCCACGGGATCACGGGTCCCCCATTTGAGGTTGGTGAAGGTTTTCAGATTGGTGAAATAGACTTCGGCCCGCAGGGGGCTGGTCATCCCCCAGGGCAGGCTGGCAATTTTTGTCAGCACGGGGATATTGGCGGTCTTCAGGGTGTGTCGACCCGGCCCGAACGCCCCCACGGCTTTCCCGTTGTAAAAAAATACCGCGGCCTGGCTTTCCCGCACCGTCAGCTGGGCACCGTATTTGATTTCCGCCGAACCGGCTTCGGGGATGCGGTAGACCAGCGTCTCACCCGTGTCGTCCAGCCATTCCAGAACTTCCAGAAAAATCAGGTTGTCGGTTCCCATGAATCGTCTCCTTTTCCACCCTATTGAAGGGCTCCGGTTGAGGGGCTCCGGAAGAAAGTGTTCCGGCCGATCGTCTATTGTAAAATCAAGGCGTGGTCTTGTCAAACCCGGTGAAGATAAGCGGGGTATTCCCCAAAAAAGGATGTTTTCTAAGGGTTTCCCTGATTGATTTTCATGATGGCCTGGGATATGTCCTTACCATATTCATGCAGGTTCGGAAGTTCATTTCTAATTTCTAAGTTCTTATGGTAAGGTACTAAAATGGCATCACATTCAAAATCCATTCGTTTAAAAAAAGCCCTTCTCGGGCTGCCCTATGAGGAACGCCTTGTTCCCAAAATCACCATGGATGATGTCCTGTCCCGGTGGGATAGCCTCTGTCGAAGCGGCTATACCCCGATGGCCGTCTGCAGAATTGCCAACCAGGATCGAATTGATGACGCGGTTTACAGGCGGCTCATGAGCAGCCTCAACGGTTACCTGTAGACAGATCCTGACATATCCGGGGGCGTCGCCTGAATCCTATGGCTTGCATTTTTCCGGTGCCGCGCTATCTTTAGTTCATTGTCACGCCATGATCAATTTCAAGGAAGGTGATTATGAACACCAGAAACACGAGGGTTGAAACTGATACCATGGGGGATGTCCGGGTGCCCGCCGATGCCTATTGGGGGGCCCAGACCCAGCGGGCGGTGGAAAATTTCAGGATCGGCAGGGAAACCATGCCCGATGAAATCCTCCAGGCCTTCGGGATCGTAAAAAAGGCGGCGGCCATTGCCAATGCCGAATTGGGAAGGCTGTCTTTGGAAAAAACGGCGATGATCGGCCGGGTCTGCGACGAGATTGCGGAGGGGCGTTTGTCTGCCCACTTTCCTCTCAAGGTCTGGCAAACCGGATCCGGTACCCAGACCAACATGAACGTCAATGAGGTTATTGCCAACCGCGCCCATGTGCTTGCGGGAAATCGTCTGGGGGAGGGCACCCGGGCCATTCATCCCAACGATGACGTCAACCGGTCCCAATCCTCCAACGATACCTTTCCCACGGCCATGAATATCGCGGCGGTGAAGCTGTTGAAGACCGTCACCCTGCCGGGGCTCACCGCATTGCGAAATGCCCTTGACGACAATGCCCGGACCTGGTCCGGTATCGTTAAAACCGGCCGCACCCATTTTATGGATGCGGTTCCCCTCACCCTTGGGCAGGAGTTCTCCGGATATGTCCGTATGCTGTCGCGTGGCATAGACGGTATAGAGGATAATCTGGAACGGCTCTACGAACTTGCCCTGGGCGGCACGGCCGTGGGCACCGGCCTCAACACCCCTGCCGGCTTTGATACAACCGTGGCCGGACAGGTGGCCGAACTCACCGGTTATCCCTTTGTTACCGCCCCTAATAAATTTGAAGCCCTGGCAACCCACGACGGTCTTGTGGCGGCCCACGGTGCCATGAAAGCTGCCGCCGTCAGCCTGATGAAGATTGCCAACGACATCCGGATGCTGGGCTCCGGCCCCCGTTGCGGTATCGGGGAACTTAAGCTGCCGGCCAATGAACCCGGCTCTTCCATCATGCCGGGCAAGGTGAACCCCACCCAGGTCGAGGCGCTGACAATGGTTTGTGCCCAGGTGATGGGCAACGATGTGGCCGTCGGGGTGGCCGGTGCTTCAGGGCAGTTCGAACTCAACGTGTTCAAACCGGTGATTATCACCAATTTTATCCAGTCGGCGCGGCTGCTGGGCGAGGCCGCATTGTCCTTTACCCGGAACTGCGTGGATGGTCTGGAACCGGATCGGGAAACCATTCAGCACCACCTGGAAAACTCCCTGATGCTGGTCACGGCCCTGAATCCTCATATCGGCTATGACAAGGCGGCGAAGATTGCCAAATATGCCCACGAAAACGGTACAACCCTTAAACAGGCTGCTGCTGATCTGAATATCCTTGAGCCGGTTGATTTTGACAGCCTGGTGGATCCGTCTAAAATGACCGGACCACTGCCCCCGGGGCAGGCGTGACAGGACCGGTTTCCATTTGTGTATTGACAAGGAGAACGAGAATGGCGAAAGTAGCAGTGTTCAAAGCCTATCCCTTTGAGGTGGGCCAGAAGATACGGATAGAAGAATCCCCGAGATTCGGGGACTGGGAAGTGACCAAGGTGACGGAACACAAGGTCACCCTGAAATGTCCCATATCCAAACGTGAAATGACCTGGAGCCGGTTCTGCTACCTTGCCGGTGAGCAGGATATGGAATGGCCCCAACCAGATTAGAGAAAGGAAATTGCCCATGGAAGTCATCCTTCTTATGGCCACGACCCTGGACGGTATGATTGCCAGGGACTCCAGTCAGTTCGTTGACTGGTCCGGAAAAGCGGACAAACAATACTTTGTAAAGATTACCCGGGACGCCGGTGCCATGATCATGGGGTCCAAAACCTACGATACCATCGGACGCCCCCTGCCGGGCCGGCTGAATATCGTCATGACCCGGGATAAATCCCGGAAGAGCGATGCCGACAACCTTATCTTCACGGACCAGCCCCCCGCAGACATTCTGAAAGACCTTGAAGCCAAGGGATACGACAAAGTCGCCCTGATCGGCGGCGCCATTGTCAACTCCATGTTTGCAAAGGAAAATCTGATCACCGATGTGCATCTGACCCTGGTGCCCAAGATTTTCGGCCAGGGGCTTTCCCTGTTCACCGACACACTGGACATGGAACTGGAGCTTACGGAGTATCGGGAACTGGATAAGGGACATCTATTGATGATCTACCGTGTCCTATAAAGATGATGAAGAATAATGACTGAAAAGAATGAAAAACGCCCAAAGCCAAAGGGCCTGATCTCCCGCCTTCTGGAATGGATCGCCCGGGGTGCCGGCCGAGGGGCTGGGAATTGCTGAGGCCCCCGGAAGTAACCGCCGGTCCGTGAGACCGGCAAATGTCTTCGCCACGCTTTTCCATAAAATCACTTGAATCTTCACATAAAGCGGTTATACTCGCCTGAGAATTTTGTAACTATACCCCTGGCTTGGAAAAAATATATCCAGCAGGGGACAACAGGGGGTCATAGGCCCAAAGGTTAGAAGAACAATGAAAGATCGCGTTAAAGGACTGCTGCAGAAAATCAATTTTATTGAAACGGATATGGATCTCCAGAAACAGATTCTTTTTTCCATTCCCTCTGATGATAAGGATGAAATCAAAAAGGTGATGAGCACCATTGCCCGCCAGAAAGGGGAAATACATGAGCTTCGTCAGCGGATCAAAGAAATAGATGAAGACGAGTACAACCGTATCATCACCCTGGAGCAGGCCACGGAAAAATTCCGGCAATTGTCCCGGGACAAGAAGTTTGTCCAGGTGAATACCCTGAACGATGAAGGCGAGTGTTTCGTCACCCTGAACGAAGGGTCACGCATCGACTGCCTGGTGGCGGCCAAGGATGAAAACGGAGACTGGACCGTCCTGACCATTGACGGTGAAACCAAAGAGTACCCCGGCGGCCTGATCCAGCAATAACTATATGCGACTATATGAGAGGAATTCATGATACGGAAAACCATTATTGCTGCCCTGACCCTTTCATTTTCCCTGTCCGTTGTATGGGGTGGGGCGGGTATTGCCGCGGCTGGAGAAAAAACATCCCCGGAACAGGCCTTTGATATCAATCAGTTTATCTCCCCTGAGACCTGCGCCGGCTGCCATTCTGAAATTGTCTCCCAGTGGACAAATTCCATGCACAACCTGTCCCACCAGGATCCGGTGTATAACCGGGTGGCGGCCTTTCTCCGCCAGGGTCTGACCGATGCCGGTGAGATCGAAGAGGCGGAATCCTGTGTGAAATGCCATACCCCGGTGGGCTATGTGACCGGGTTCCCTAAAAAATTATCAGACGATTTGACGACCGTGCCTGAGATTGCGGTCCAGGGTATCCAGTGCGACTACTGCCATTCCGCCGTGGACGTGACCAAGATGTACAACAATGGTCTGGTATTATCACCGGGTCAGGGTGAGGATGATCCCGGGGTGAAGTACGGTCCCTTTGACGATTCCGAAGCGGATTTCCACGAGGCTGAGTTTTCCAAACTTCACACGGAATCAAGGGTCTGCGGTACCTGCCACAACGTCAAGCATGTGGCCTTCGGCACCGACCTGGAGACCACCTATACGGAATGGGAAAACAGCCCCTACAACGGTGCCGATCCCGAGAATCGGGTAAACTGCCAGGACTGCCATATGAGACAGCGTCCGGGGGTACCTGCCACAGGGTCCACCGAACGCCCCGACAATCCGGGGGCTGCCACGGATTACAGCGATGAACGGGCCCATATATTCACCCATTATTTCGTTGGTGCTAATTCCAGTGTGCCCGGTGATTTTGGGGATGTGGAAAAACCGGATATGGCAAAAGATCGCCTGAAGCATGCCGCTGATGTGGCCCTGGATGTTTCCGGCATTGCCGAGGGCAAAGCCGCCGTAACCGTTACCAACTCCGGTGCCGGCCATTCCCTGCCCACAGGTTTAGGGGACCTTCGCCAGGTCTGGATCGAGCTGACACTGACCGGGGCAGACGGTAACGTCGTCTACAGCAGCGGCATCCCGGATCAGGACGGCGTACTTCCGGAGGATACGGTGA
>JAKSBB010000150.1 GCA_022361315.1 Desulfobacterales bacterium | reverse complement strand
TAATTTCAGCCGCCAACGCCGGTATGTCGAGAACGAAGTGATCCCTTTTGGTTTGAGCGATTTTGTCACCCTCTTGAATAATGCGTATTTTAGAGATGAAAACGGAAAGGTTGGGAAAATTGTCAGTATCGAATGGGTGATGAGCAAGGATTTCGCAACTATAAGTTATTGGTTGCAGGAGATATATACAAATAATTTAAAAGAAACTTTTGTGGAACCTTCGTAATGGTCAATAAGGAAATATTCGATATTGCAAATCAATTACAAAGTGTTATTGAGCAGCAAATGCAACAAGCGCAAAAAGCTTTAGTAAATTTGCCTGATAGTGACGTGAAAAGGAACTTAGAAAGTCTACTCCAAAGGGCTTCCAAAGGAAAAGTGTCATATCAAGATGCCCAAAGGGAGATGCAAACCATATTGAAAAATGCCGGTTAACATAGATATCCTAGATTTTAGATGTTTCAATCAACTTCGAAACGGAGAGGATTTTGATAGAAACTTATCGGATTTCACTCCTAATTTGGTTGGGAACATAGGTGAGAAAATCAGAGTTACTTTTAAAGCAAATGTATCTCAATCTTCATTCACTGAAAGTTTGGAAGAATGGGAAATATTCCCTGCTCTTACTGAAATTAGACGGTCTTCCGGTTCTTTTCTGGATGACGCGGTTCAAGTAGGCGACCAGTATGAATTTTTCGCAGATTGGGCAGCCAGGAAAAACGGAAGTGTGGAGTATACAGGGACAGTTGATTTTATATCAAGCGATGGCCGGATATTAAGATACACTGTAGATAGCGGAACGGATAGTACTTCAGGAGTTGTAACAAATGTGGGCCTTTCTTTTGATCAACTAAACATTACAAATCGTAATGGGGCTGCCTTCCTTAAATTTGGGCTTTTAGATAACAATGAAACCTTCAACTACCTTTCGAAAGTTACTGAAGCGTTACAGGTGTATTACCGAGGCAGCATAATCCCTTCACCGCTTTTCCAAATGGAATCCTTGGGCACGATAAAGGATTGGGTTACAGGAGAAGCCTTTGTTACTTTGGAAAGTGCTGCCCCCGATTTTAAAGATGCGCAATACTCGATCCGGCATGATTTTGTATTGAATCCGTTTTTCATATTAGCCTACCGGGAATTTATAGATAACGACACGATACCTGATCTACTGGCCGGGGACAATTCT
>JAKSBB010000077.1 GCA_022361315.1 Desulfobacterales bacterium | reverse complement strand
CAGGGGTATGAGGTAAATAATTTGATTACCTCGGCGGAGACGGCCTGGATTTCTTTCTGATACTTTTTCCTGAAGTGGCTGAGGAAATGCTCCACCAGCAGGGGAATGTCCCCGTGACGCTCCCGCAGGGGCGGCATCTTAATCTCCACCACGTTGAGGCGGTAGTAGAGGTCTTCCCTGAAGTTACCCTTGCCCACCTCTTCTTTGAGCTGGCGGTTGGTGGCGGCAATGATCCGGGTATCCACCTTGACGGGCCGGCTATCCCCCACCCGCTCGAACTCCCTGTCCTGGATGACACTGAGGAGCTTTAGCTGGAGGACCGGGGAGATCTCCCCGATTTCATCCAGGAAGATACTGCCCTTATTGCACATTTCAAACCGGCCCACCTTATCGTTGATGGCACCGGTGAAGGCGCCTTTGACATGGCCGAAAAGTTCGCTTTCCAGCAATTGTTCGGCCAGGGCTGAGCAGCGGACCGTAACCATGTTGTTGTCGGACCGGCCGGACAGGGCATGGATCTCACGGGCCACCAGGCTTTTGCCGGTGCCGCTTTCCCCGGTGATCAGCACGGTGGCGTCGGTGTCGGCCAGCGCCCGGACAAGATCAAAGACCTTGTCCATTTTGTAGGAGTTGCCGATGATCCGTTTGAACTCCCCGGCTTCCCTGAGGCGGTCTTCCAGAAAGTGGATCCTGGTGGTATCCTTTACCACCAGGGCCGCGCCTATGGACTTTTTGTGTTTGCTGAGCAGGGGAGAACAGCTTACGGAGATGACGCAATTGTCCCCGCGGACATCGGTAAAGGTCTTTTCCTGGTGCTTAACGGTTTCATTGGTGTCCAGCACCCGTTCAATAATATCCCGGCAGGCCGACAGCAGCGGGTTATGGCTTTCCCGGATACTCAGGCCGGTAAGGGCCGTGGCATTCCGGTTTTTAACTTCAGGTCTGCCGGAGTCTTTGGCCCGGCAGATTTCCATGGCGGCGTTGTTGCAGGCAATGATCTTCCGGGTGTTGTCGATGGTGATGATGGCATCGTCAACACTGGTAAAAACGGCTTCCAAATGGTTTCTGTAGTGGTCTTTTTCCGCCCGGATCTGTTCACGTTCGTCCATGAGCTGTTTGGCTTTCAGGGCCGTACGGCAGACCCGCAGCAGACTCTCTTTGACAATGGGTTTGACCATGTAGTCGTAGGCCCCTAAACGGACCGCTTCCGCAGCCGTGTCGATACTGGGCTGGCCGGTGATCATGATCACCGGGGAGAACAATCCCAGCTCGTTGACCTTTTCCAGGAGCTTGAGCCCGTTGTCGTCCTTGAGGATGATGTCGGAGAAGATCAGATCCGGCACCTGAGAGGCCACCAGCGAGAGGCCGCTGTCAAGATCCGGTGCGCAGGCCACTTCATAGCCCTCGTTTTTCAGGAAGGTTTCAAAGGAATAGCGGATGCTTTCCTCATCATCCACCACCAGGATTTTTGCACTCATTGTTTTTTTCCTTATGGGTTAGGGCCGTTGTGTTTCAGGTCCGCCATACGGGCAGGTCCACCGTCACTTCGGTCCAGAAACCGTGAACGCTTTGAATATCCAGTTCACCGTCATGTTCTTCAATAATACCGTAACTGATGGACAGCCCGAGGCCCGTGCCCTGGTCTGCCGGTTTGGTACTGAAAAACGGGTTACAGATTTTTTCCATCAGTTTTTTCGGGATGCCTGTACCATGGTCCCGGAAAACCGTTCTCACCATGGTTCCCCCTTCTGCCGGGGTACAGGAAATGATCAGTTTTTTATCCGGGTCTTCTCCCGGGTATTTTTCGTTCAGGGCATATCTGGCATTGGAAACGATGTTCAGGAAGATCTGCCTGATCTGGTGAACCACCGCCCTGGCCGCCGGCAGGGTATCCGGGATGTCCATCTCAATAACGATATGCTCCTTTTTGAGCATGGCTGCGGTGAGATCCAGTACATCTTCAACCGTTTCCCGGATGATCAGGGGTTCCTTCCTTTCAGCCCCGGCCCGGGCAAAGGAGAGCAATTTGCTGACGATTATGGCGATCCGCTCCCCTTCCTTCTTAATGCGCTGGGGCAGCTCGGCGTGGGGGCCTTCCGCTTCCCCTTCACTCAAATCTTCAATGATCTGGGCATAGTTGATGATGCCGTTGATGGGATTGTTGATTTCATGGGCAATACCGGCGGCAAGTTCCCCCAGGGCTGCAAGTTGGGCATTCCGGAGTACCTCTTGCCGGAGCCGTTTTTTTTCGGTGAGATTCCGGCAGACCACCACCACCCGGGCCACCCGGCCGTCCCTGTGCCGCTGGACAACGGAGCAGGTGCACCAGAAATCCTGGAACCTGCCGTTGTTCAGGATTTTCAGCTCCGTATCGTTTTCCGCCCCCGTGTTAAAACAGTCGCGGATGATGCAGTCCTCAGGGGGTACCGCCTGATGGTAAAGCACTTCATAGTAGGGGCTTTCCTCGGCCTTGGCACCAAACAGCGTCCGGCCTTTGTCATTGACCCAGCGAACCATGTCTGTGTCGTCCACCATCAGCATGGCATCGTTCACGGCATTGATGATGCCCGATATTTTTTCTTCACTTCGGGCCAGTGCCAGTCTTGCCTTTTCCAGGTCCTGCAATCTTCGGTTGAGGTTGGTGAATGAGGCATTGGTGGTTCTGGCCATGGAGTTGAACTGCCGGGTGAGCAGCTCAATCTCATCTCCGGTTGGGGTCA
Organism: Desulfobacterales bacterium; assembly: GCA_022361315.1. The sequence continues at coordinate 4,204 of JAKSBB010000077.1, read as the reverse complement.
CGGGGATTTCTATGAATTTTCCGTTGGCAATCTCCTCGGCCCCCCTGGTCAGTTCCCGCACCGGACGCATAAGCCGCTGGATCAGGAAGAAAATGAGCAGGCCCGACAGGGTACCGCCGGCCCAGAGGATAATGAGAAAAAGCCGGGTGTAAAACCGGATCAGGTCCTTGATCATGCTCCAGTTACCCTGGGTGACGATACCCCAGTCCGTCCCCGGCACCGGGGCAAAACCGGAAATGACCCGTTCTCCGGAGGGATTTTCCGTGACCATGGCACCGGTCTCTCCAGTCAGCACCCTTTCCACCGGCGCACGGTCCGTCATATCGGAGCCGATAAGGGAGGAGTGTCTGTGGTACAGGGCGCGGCCGTGGCCGTCCACCAGGTAAGCATAGGATCTCTGACCGGATTTGTATTCCAGTACCCGGGTGTATGTGGCACCGAGGGCGGATGTGTTCACAGACGAGATTCCTGCCACAACACCGCTGCACTCCCCGCTTTTATCCACAATGGGGACACCGATCACAATGATGCGCCGGTCTGATTCACCCGATGTGATGATGTTGGAAAAGAAGGGGCGAAGCCGGTTTTTGATGACTGAAAATCCGTCCGGGTCCGGAAAGGTGGGGTGTGCCTCCCGGCTGTCTTCAGGATAGGACCAGGTGACGTGCCCCTCACGGTCATAGATGAAGATTCCTCCGTCAAAGATGTGGAGCCAGTTCCGGGTGCGGACCGCTCCTGCATCGGTGGTAAACAGGGTGTTATTCGCCTCGGCCTTTTCCGCCAGCTCCCGGAGAAGCCGGGGGTATTTCTGCAGGTTTTCAGAAAGGCGGTTGGCGGCAATCTCGGCCAGTTCCGCATCCCGCTTGATGACCACCTCCAGGGCGGTGTTTTCAATGGTGACCAGGGCAAGCAGGGTGATGACTCCCATAACCAGCAGGACGGGAATCAGGGCACCGAAGATTATTTTGGTATGGATGCGTTTTAGAAAAGGGCCCACGTTAGTCACCACCAGTGTCCCGGCTTTCAGCCCGGTTTTTAGCCCGGCCTTCAGCCTGATTTACATTCAGGGCTTTTCTGATTCGTTTGACCGCCGTATCCGTTACCCAGGTTTCCCAGAGGTCGGGATAATTGTGAAAAAACCGCAGGGCCATTTGGTGAAAGTCCTCGGAAGATAACCCTTTGCGGGTATCCGTGAAAAGAATCTCGTTGAACACCCGGGTTTCAATCTGCATCACCTCCAGCATGCGGGCCGCATCCGGTGCCTTCTCCAGTAGCTTCCGGTTGGCCATTTTATGCACTCCGATTTCCTGGAACGCACAGGCGGTTTCCGGTAGTGGTGCATTGGGATCCGTGGCCGCCTGGATGATGGATTCCCAGACTTCCTGCGAATGGGGCGGCTCTTCCAGGGCCACCCAGTCTCGGCTTGCGGTCAGGGCGTTGGGCTCCCAGTAATATCCGAATACGGGCAGTTGCCTGTCTCTTGCATTTTCATAGATGGCTTCCAGGGCCTCGGGGGACGCGGGAGATACCATGTTGAAATAGCGGTCCAGACCATAGGCGGCCAGCTTGACCCGGTTGATGTCCTGGCAACTCCAGCCGAAAATACAATTGAAAAAGATACCTTTGGAAGGATCTTCGGGATTGGCAAAGTCGCGCCAGTGCTGTTTCATCTGGAATACATCGGTGATATTTTTTTCCCTGGCGTACCATCGGGGAATAATCCAATACTGTCGTCCACCGGAGTAAATGGGGCCCAGGTCCACCACCTCCCCCTTTTCACTCACCAGGTCGTACCAGGCAAGATTGTTGTCCTTCCACATTTCCAGGGTGACGTCAATGTCCCCGGCTGTGAGACGCTCGTGAACTTCCTTGATCGTGCTTTCCACCATGATCACCCTGTAGCCGTATCCTTCTTCCAGAATAAACCGGGCAATGGCGTTGGAGAGCCGCTGGATGTCGATCTGGTCGTCATGGAGCCGGATGGAGACATCCCGGGTGCTAATGTATGCAAAGTGGAAGCCCAGCACCACAGACAACAGCAGCAGAGCGATGACGAATATCCTGCGGGCAGTCGGAGGGGAGGTCTTTTCCATACGTTCTCCTTTTTGGGGGGCTGCGCTTTCTGGTGCCGGTGTTTTGTTCTGGCAGACCGGCCATCCGGCCTGCAGTCCGGAATCGTATATGCGGATTCCGAGGAATCGAAAAGATCAAGATTTGTGCCATGGCCGGGGGATGGCCGGATATGCCAATAAGTAGGGGCTACCCCGGGTTACGGATATGGTACCCCAGCGTAACGGGATTGTAAATGTGTAACTGAAATGACGGAAATGTAAAGTGTGGAAGTGTAAAGTGTTACACTATGGCGGGAGGGGCCGGGGCGTGAGAACCGCCCCGGCATAAAATTTTTCCCCCGGCTGGTTTCTATTGCTTTGGGATCAGCGCCGGGGGAAAAGTCGTCTATTGGGTCTGCTTAGGCCTTAAGTGCTTCGGTGATGGCCGGAACCACCTCAAAGAGGTCGTCCACGATGCAGTAATCAGACACCCGGAAGATCAGGGCATCGGGATCATTGTTGATGCCGACGATGACGTCTGAAGTGGACATGCCGGCCACATGCTGCATGGCACCGGAGATGCCGCAGGCAATGTAGAGTTTGGGGGCAACCACCTTGCCGGTCTGGCCCACCTGATCTGACTGGGGACGCCAGCCCAGATCAACCGCATTTCTGGACGCGCCCACAGCACCGCCCAGGGCGGCTGCCAGCTCTTCCAGAACGGAGAAGTCTTCGCCTTCCATACCGCGGCCGCCGGAAACAATGTAGTCGGCTTCGGTGAGTTCGGCCTTGGTGGAGACTTCGATTTTCTCTTCAAGTACGGTGACGTTGGATTCGCCCAGGTCCACGGAGAGGCTTTCCAGCTTGCCTTCACCGGCCGCTTCTGCAACTTCGAACACGTTGGGGCGGATGGATGCCATCTGGATATCACCGTCAATGTCCACGGTGGCAATAACCTTGCCGCCGTACATGGAGCGTGTGGCCACGAGACGTTCATCTTCCAGGGTGAACCCGGCGCATTCTACGGCCAGGCCGGCGTCCAGTTTGGCCGCCACGCGGGCGGACAGTTCACGGCCCTGGCGGGTGCCGCCGAAGAGAACGATGCCGGGGGCGCGATCACCGATGATACCGGCAACCACGTTGGTGTATTCACATGCCCGGAAAGTGGTAAGGCCTGCGTCGTCTGCCATGATGACGGTGTCCGCACCATAGGCGGCCAGGGTTTTGGCCTGATCTTCAACAGATGTGCCCAGAACCACTGCAGTGAGGGGGGCACCCAGTTCGGTTGCCAGACGTTTGCCTTCGCTCAGCGCTTCCAGGGAGATTTTCCGGAAACTGCCGTTCCAGAGTTCGGTAATGATTAATACTTCTTTTGCCATGGGTATATTCTCCTTTTTCAGCGCTAAATAACGTTGGCTTCTTCCCTGAGCAGACGGACCAGTTCCTTGGCCTTCTCCACGGGGGACGCCCCTTCGATGTGCATGCCTTCGGCCCGTTCCGGCGGAAATTCCAGGGAGCGGATTTTTACTTTGGCACCGGCGGTGCCAAGGGCTTCCCCATCCAGTCCGATCTCTTCCAGTTCACGTTCATCCACCGCTTTTTTCTTGGCCTTCATGATGGCCCTGAAGGCGGGGTAACGGGGTTCGTTCAGTCCCTTGTTGGCGGTGATCATGGCGGGAAGAGACGCTTTAACGGTGGCGGTGCCGCCGTCAATGGCCTGTTCGCAGACGATCTCGCTGCCTTCGAGCTTCTGGCTGTTCACCAGAGAGATCATGGGGATGTCCAGCATGCCGGAGACAAAGGCGGGTACCTGGTAGTTATCGTCGTCCACACCGCGGTTACCGGCGATGATGAGATCGTAGGGGGTTTCTTCAAGAACCTTTGCAATGATCTTGGAGGTGGTCCATGCGTCAACGGCAGCGAACTCCTCGTCATCATATTCGTCGTTGATGTGGATGGCGTTGTCAACGCCCATGGCGTAGGCCACCCGGATGGCTTCAGCAACCCGGTCGGGACCGACGGTAACCACGGTGACGGTGACGTCATCCCGGTCTTCTTTGATCAGCAGTGCCTCTTCCAGGGCAAATTCGTCATAGGGGTTGATGGCCCATTTGAGATCCTCGGCGTCCAGGCAGTTGCCTTCCTCGGCAATT
>JAKSBB010001255.1 GCA_022361315.1 Desulfobacterales bacterium | reverse complement strand
CCCATCAATAGAACATATCCCATAGAGGATCTGCTGGAAGCCTGTCGCAACTTCTCCATGAAGCCCAGGAAAAAGATCACCTTTGAATACATCCTCATGGCAGGTATCAACGATTCCCCTGAAGATGCCCGCCGTCTGGTGAAACTGTTGACGCCGATACGGGCCAAGGTGAACCTGATTCCCTTTAACGCCCATGAGGGGGCGCCCTATAAACGGCCTTCAAGAGAACGGATCGAAGGATTCTTAAAGATTCTTCTGGACCGGGACATGACTGCTATTATCCGGAAAAGTAAAGGGGATGATATCTCCGCAGCCTGCGGGCAGCTTAAGGCGAAGCAGGACACCAAATAATAAAAGGGCTGCCGACCGGCAGCCCTGAATATCTCAATTCGAACGCCGCTTTACCCCTTGGAAATCAGCAGATCGCTGAAGGAACCTCCCTTGGGTGTAATTACGTCAAGGTCCCGGGTCCGTTCTCCGTGGTAAATTCTGATCCGGGTTTTGTCTCCGGCTTTTGCCTTGGTGTAAGTTGCCGTGATTTTGGCCGCGGCCATCAGATCATCTTCGGTAATTGTGCCGAAAAGCAGGGCATCGGGGCCCGGCATATCGGCATGGCGCAGGCGGATATGGACTTCGGGGTCATAAAGATTCATGATCCGTTTGTTGTCCCCCCGGTTTTTGCCCACAATGAGTTTGCAGCCTTCGGACAGCCTGAAGTGGCGGCCGGATTTGAGGAGGTGCAGTTGGCGGGCATTTTCTGTTTTCTGGACGTAAAGCAGATCCTTGAGGCGGTCGGAGAACCCCTTGTCCGTCAGCAGGCAGCCGCCGGCAGGGGAGGGGTAATCTTTAATACCGAATTTGTCCGCCAGTGCCATCTGTACTTTTCTGGACCGGCCGTTAATGTCCAGCAGCTGTTCCCGGTCCACCAGTCCCTCTTTTTCCACCTGGGTCTCCGGCAGCACCTTGGCGCACAGGGGGCGCAGGATATGGCCGTCCATGCCTGAATTTTTTTCCACGTAGCGCAGGGCATTTTTATTCTGGGATTTGGGCCGCTGTCCCATTACCTCTCCACTGAAGAGAAAGTCAAAGCCTTCGGCCTTCATGATTTCCCCGGCCTGGGCGAACATCATGGCATGGCAGTCCATGCAGGGGTTCATATTTTTTCCGAAACCGGCCTTGGGGGCCCGCATCATTTCCAT
>JAKSBB010001003.1 GCA_022361315.1 Desulfobacterales bacterium | reverse complement strand
CCTGACCGGCGGCAATGAAGATGTCTCTCCCCTGCTTTACGGGGAGAATCCCGTGAAAGAGGTGACCTGTATCTCCCAGGAACGGGACAATTTTGAAATCAGCCTGGTGCGCCGTGCCTTTGACCGGAAAATGCCTGTCCTGGCCATCTGCCGGGGTATGCAGCTTATGAATGTGGCCATGGGGGGCAGCCTGTATCAGGATGTCTTCTCCCAGGTGCCCGGGTGTTTGGGGCATTACCCCGAAAGTCAGCCCGTGGATACCCTGTACCACGAGGTGCGTCTGGAGAAGGATTCCATGGTGTCAAAGGTCTTCGGGGCCGAGACCATCCGGGTGAATTCCTTTCATCACCAGGCGGTGAAAACCCTGGCCGACGGTTTCAAACCCACTGCCTATTCGGCGGACGGTATCGTCGAGGCCATGGAGTACCAGGGGGATGTCCGGGCCATCGGTGTCCAGTGGCACCCCGAGGACCTCACCGTGAATTACCCGGAGTTTTTGGGGTTGTTCAAGGTCCTGTAAAATTCCCGCTCAATGGATTTGACCTGTTTCAGACGCTGGGGCTGAAGAAAGTGTTTGAACAGCGGGTCTGATTCCGAATGATCCTTACCCAGGATTTTGTTTTCCAGGATGTGCAGCACCTGGATGGACACGTCGCAGGCCGGATATCCTTTGTCGTCCATGGGGATGTAGGCATTGGTCCGGATCTTCACGATATTATTGATATCCACCAGTTTGATGCCGCCTTCCGGTGTCAAAATCAGGTTGCCGATACCCGCCAGATCCGGAATGCGGCCGGAGGCCGTCATCAGTTCCCGGATTCGTTTTACAAAGGTTTCCACCCGGGAGAGGGCAAAGGAAAGCCGGCTGTCCGGATCAGACGCGTGGGGCATGGAGGACAGCAGGGCCGTCAGGTTTTCCGGCCCGGTGAGCCGCCAAGGATCAAGAATTTCCCCCGCCACATATTCCTGGAGTCCGCAAAGCAGGAGGCGGTTTACACCGCCGTCCCGGTAATCCGCGATGAATTCTTCGGACAGGGCGATGAATTCCGGCCCCAGGTGATTTAAAAGGGTTTTGTACCGTTTGATTTCAATAAATATATCTTCTTTGGTGGGGAACCGGCT
>JAKSBB010000735.1 GCA_022361315.1 Desulfobacterales bacterium | reverse complement strand
GAACTTGCCGGGCTCAACGGTTTCATCCATCTGGCTCCCCTGGATTTCTACTTCGGCGGTGACCGGGAATTTGCTTCCGATGAAGAGCTGGCCGTCACAGTGAAGTCCGCTTTTGTCCTGGTCAAGCATCTCTTTGAAGATCTGGACCGGGCCGGCAACCTCATCGGTACCATTACCTTTGACTCGGTGGTCTTCCCCTATATGGAAGGCGGAGACATCCATCCCATGTTTGCAGGGCTTTCAGGTCTCTTGAAAACCGTAAACAAGGAAATGCCCGATACCATGGTCAAGGTGGCGGATTTCTCCTACAAACAGCCCAAGAAGAGTATCAAACGAATCGTTGAGCTGTTCATGGGTGAGTTGCTGGGCAGTGATACCCGGTGCGAGGTCGGCTACGGCAACAAGAAGCGTTACGTCCTGTCCATGCACCAGTCCATCGCAGACCGCACCGAACGGGTGGTGGCGGACAACGACACCCTGCTGGTCACCGGCGGTGCCGGCGGTATCACCTACGAGATCATCAAGCAGGTGGTGCAGACCTATAAAACCAACCTGGTGATTCTGGATATCAACGATATCTATTCCACCGATGCCAAGTACCTGGATAAATCCGCTGACCAGGCCCGCCTGATGGCGCTGCTCCGGGAAGATATGCCCGGTGTAAAACCCGTTGAGATCAAACGGTCCCTGGACCGGATCATGCGGGTCCGCCAGTCCGTGGAGAATATCGAATACCTCAAGTCCCTCGGGGTGTCCGTGGAGTACATCTGCACCGATGTCACGGACTACGAGGCGGTCAAAAAGGCCGTGGACAGCTGTGAGCGTATCGACGGTATCTTCCACGCCGCCGGCATGGAGATGAGCCAGTTCATTCCCAAGAAGGAACTCTGGTCCTTTGAACTGGTGGTGGACGTCAAGGTGAAGGGCATGCGGAACCTGCTGCGGGCCGCCCGCGACAGGGATTACAAGTACTTCTTTACCTTTTCCTCGGTAACGGCCCGTTTCGGCAACCAGGGGCAGGTGGACTACACCGCTGCCAACGATTTCCTGGGCAAGACCTTGTTCAGGGAAAAACAGGCCCATCCGGAACGCAGCTACAAGGTCTACGCCTGGACAGCCTGGGGCGGTGTGGGTATGGCCACCAACCCCACAGTGAAAAAGGTTCTCGAAGACCGGGGCATTCAGTTCCTGCCCATGGATCAGGGTGTGAAGTTCTTCATGGCCGATCTGCTGGACAAAACGGAATCCGAAATGGTCTTCTCCGGTATGGATTATGATTTTGATGTGGACGGACTCTTAGGAGATCCCGCAGACAGACCCTACCCGTTCCTGGATGATATCCTGGAACAGACAGAAAACAGCGCGACTTACGGTCGAACCCTGGATCTTGAACGGGATCTCTTCCTCCACGACCACACCATGGGGGATGTTCCCCTCTTCCTGGGCTCCACCGGTATTGAAACCATGGCCGAGGTGGCCCGGATTCAGTCCGGGGAAAAACCCTGCTTCACCGGGCTGTCCGAGTTCCACATTCCCTACGGGATCAAACTGCTCAAGGGACGTCCCAAAGAACTGATGATCTCCGGTGACGCCATTGAAGACGGAAAGTTCCGCTGCGAGATTTCCTCGGTATTCAAGAACCCGGCCGGTATGGTTATGGGGGATCCCAAGATCCACTACCAGGGTACCTACGAATTTCAGGATAAGCCGCTGGCACCCAAGGCCATTGAGCTGCCGGAATTCTCCGAGATCACCTGGGAAGGGGAGATGGAATCCCTGGTCTACCATCCCAAACGGCTGTTCATGTTTGGCCTGTTCGGCACCATTACGGACATCAACTCCTTTGACGGCACCACGCTGATCACCACCCTGACGGATGTCAGCGATGCCGAGTTCTTCAAAGGGGTAACCGATCCGAAATTTGTGGCCGCTCCGGTCCTGGTGGACGCCATGTTCCAGACCGGCGGACTCCTGGAGTTCTTTACCTCCTCCATCACCGTGCTGCCCTACCGGATCAACCGGATGGACTTCTACGGTACGCCGGACCGGAAGGTGCCTTACTACTGCATCACCCGCAAGGTGGCCGAAGGTGAGGAAACCAACACCTATGATCTTTCCCTCTGCGATAAAAAGGGCAACCTGTTCGTGGACATCAAGGGATTTGAGATGGTGAAACTGGGGCCCCTGGATGCCGAGGACCGGATTGCGGATCAGGTGAGCTTTACCGCTGCATCTGAAACGGCAGGTAAGGAAAAAGTAGACTAAACCGAGTTAAAAGATTTCGGTTAAATAATAAGGGCACCTGTGTTATGCAGGTGCCCTTTTTTTTTTGCGTGGTACCACGCCTTACGCCTCAAGCTTCCGGCGTTGGGCAAGAATAAAGGCCTCATCCGGTTCTCCCCGGCAGAGGGACGGGACATGGATGTAATCCCCAAGCCCCCTGCAGGCCGGGGCCAATACGGGGTGGGCTCCGATCTCAATGACGGTAAGATGCGTATCCGGATGCCCGTCTTTCAGGCTATCCATGGCGGCAATGAAATCAATGGGCCGGATCATCCAGTCCTGCCAATGGGTGTCGGGCAGGCAGGTTTCCCATTGCCCTGTGAGTCCTGAAATAAAATGTCCGGGGTCGATCGTAGCGGAAGGTTGCACCTTTAAATGATCGGTATAGGGGGCATAGGCCGGATGGTGCCAGGGATGGGGCAGGGGCATGGGCGTGAAGTCAGCTTTTTCTTTCAGAAACGCGTCGATCCGGTCCGGAACATCACTCAGGGTCACGTGAATCCCTCTTCTTCTGTGCCTGAAATTGATTGAGGAAATATGGATGTCGCTCTTATCCGTGTCCGACATCCACCCGTGGGCCATGCGCCCCTCTAAATTTGCCGCAGCGCGCCCGATGTCATGGGCCAGGGCGAGCACCTGTTCCAGGGCGTAAAACCCGGCTTCAAAGGCGGCGGCCAGTTCCCCGGTGCTGTGTCCCACCATAATGTCCGGTGTATGTCCCCAGTTTGACCATATGTCGGCCAGGCATATCTGGGATACCAGTGTGCGCAGCGGTGAGAATGGGCAGGTGTGTTTTCCCAGATTTTCGTTCCAGAGGGGCTCCAGGTTCAGATTGAATGTATCCCGGAGTATTGCTTTTGCTTCATGCCATTTTTCACTTGTTTTAAATAGATCAGATGTTGTCTCAGGGCCATGGGTGCCCTCACCGGAGTAAATAAATACGGTCTTTTTCATTGCTTGTGTTGCCTTTCATTTGATTGAAAATCAGCAGAATCGGGATCGAACCTGTAGGCGTAGACCCTGTTGTTGAATGCATCTTGAAGCCGGATTTCCTTCAGGGGCGTCTGGTGTCTGATGCCGAAGGTGTTGGTGATAATCAACTGGTCATCGCATCTTTCTATCTGCAGTTTCTCCTTCAGCTTGGCCATCAGTCCCGGGCTGAGATAACATACCAGAGTTGCATCTCGTTTTATGGGAACTGTGAAGAAGTCCTGTCTTAAAATGGTGCAGTTGTCCAGCCCCAGAAAACGGCATCGAAGCCTGGACCAGAGAAAGGGGAAAAGGGAAACCTCATATCCGGTGAAGGAGATGGCGGGATGTTTTTTTGCCAGGGCAAACAGCAGCGTTCCCCAGCCAGAACCCAGATCAATTACAGTGTTGCCCCGGAGATGGGTGGTCAAAAGGCTGTTGACGGCGCGTACTGCTTTTGTGGAAGAGGGGGTCGGGGTCATCCCGAGTCTCACACTGGTCCAGACGATGTTGGTCAGCACAAAACAGACAATAACAATGGTTCCCAATTCGAGTATGGTACTCAACATGATTAAATTTCCGGGTTAAATATTCAATCGGGCGTCAACGTCTTTTCGGGAAAGTGTATATTGATTCGTCGGGACTGACAAGCGCAGACCTGATTCCATGAATCCCTCTATTGACATTTCTGTCCGGAATGCAGAAATTAGACGGATATTCTGCAAAACATGAGTTATCTTATTCCAATAAGTATTCGCCAATAAAAGGAGACAAAAAACATGAAAAAGATTTTCATCATAGGCCTGCTCTTCATCTTCATGCTCTCGGTTCCTGCCTGGGCATTCAGCGACAAACCCTACGTGTCCGTGGTGGGTACCGGATTTGTGGAAGTGGTTCCCGATGAGATGTACTGGAACCTGAGGATTGAAAATTCAGGTCAGGAGATTAAGCCGCTTTCCAGCCTGCAGGGGGAGGTGGTTGCCGGCGTCATCTCTTTTCTTAAAGCATCAAAGATTCCGGAAAAGGAGATCCAGACCACCCGGCCACAGATCGGGGAACGGTGGAGCCACCATAAGGGCCGCAGGGTTAAGGATGGATATTACGCCGCATCCACCATCAGCTTCAAGCTTACGGATTTTTCTCAATACCAGAATCTCTGGGAGAAGCTGACCGAATTCAAAGGCATGAATATCCAGGATGTGGCCTACGGATATTCAAAAAAGATCGAAGCTCAGGCGAAAGCAAGAACACTGGCTCTGACCGATGCCAGAGATAAGGCAAAGCAGATGGCCCAGACGCTGGCATGTGATATCGGCACGCCTTTCATGATCGAGGAATCCTCCGGGAACAGCGGGGTTTTTCGCAAGAATATGCTCATGGCCGCCGAAGCGGATATGGGGGGCCGGGGGCAGCAGAGCTATGCACCCGGGCAGATAAAGATCGAGAACAGGGTGAAGGTCGTGTTTTCATTGGTCTGTGAATAGGATAAAAGCTATGCGGAAGTCCATTCCCCCTGTTGACAAATACCGATGAACCTGTGTAAAGAAACCCCGCCGTTCAGGCGGGGTTCTATTTTTTCTCCTTTTACCTGTATGGTTTTCATTCTGCCTAATCAACCCCTTGAAGTTTATCTCCGATCATGTCATTTTTGATTTTTTCAGAATTGACCGGGATGAAGGTATATGAAAAAACGGCAGTTGTTCTCAATGACCGAATACCAGGGTTTGACCGAAACCCGGCAGGCCATTATTAATGTTCTGGCTGTCCAGGTTATGGCGTTCCGCCAGAAGGATCTCTTATCTTGTCTGAAGCAACTTGAGGTTAAAGACGATAACGGCAAGGTGTTTACAGCAAAACACCTGAGCGAGATACTCCGTGAGATGGCGGGGGAAGGGCAGGTCTTGAAATTGTCCTCAGGAGTGGCCTGTCCATACAATGTGAGGGGATCTGTAGTTAAAGCATTGTTTCTATCCGGAAATTTTGATGCCATTGCCATGGCTGTCCTCTCCGTAATGACGGCTCTTGAGGGGATGCATCACTATAGTACAACGGCATATGAGCAGTTCCTTCGCGCGTTTCAGTTCTCTCTGTTTATGAAAAGGCCTCAGATTGAATTGGAAATGGCCTATCGGTATGGTTTAGATGCCACCCCCGAGACATTAACCGAGAATCCACCCTTTCTGCTGTATTTTAATCAGCCCTTTTCCCGCGAACTGGTGGATAAGATGCCGCTGAAAAATCGGGGAAAGATTTTAGCCCATGCGATTTACGAGGCCGGCCAGGGGCTTCATCCGGCACCGGATCTCGTGACCTACGGCAGGAAGTTCCTATTGAGTCGAGATGGGTCACAGGAAGATAAATACCTCTTAATGAGCGATCTATTGTTCCGGGGGGACATGGAAACCCACGGCTGTTTTCTGGAGAGCTTTGAGGGCGATTTCCCGGACGCCTGGGCGGCGCAGATGGGTTGCCGGTTGATGATTTTCGGTGAAAATGCCGCTGCGCTTGTTTCCTTTGAAGAAAGCCTTTCCCTTAAGAAGAAACGTACCCGGAAACGTAAAATATTTCTGGACGGTCTGCCCGGCATGTTTTTTCTCTTTGCGCTGCTTAAATCCGGTGAAAGTAAAAAATATGATCAGGCCCTGACCCACATTGATGCTGCCCTGAGGAAAGATTCCATTTACACGCCCCTGATACAGGGGATGGCTGGGATATTTCTGGACAGTTTAGGCCGCCCCGGTCATGGGGATGAACAATTGACGTGGGTGGACTACTCAGCCATGCCGGCTGTTAATTTTTTAAAAATCCTGATTTGCACCTGGAAGGACAGGGACGTGGGCAAAGCAATGGCCGATGAGCTGAAAGAAATCACGGACCGTGCAGTGGCCAGCGGACATACTTGGCTGGAGGCGGAGGCCCGGCATCTGTTGTTTGTCCTCGGTAAACGCGGAAGAAACAAAAAACGGGCGGAAAAGATCCACGGGAAACTGGGAACCACAAGCCTTGTGTCCATTGTCCGGGACGTTCCCCGATGGGAAAAATCGTTGAATGCGCTGGTTCATTTAGGGCAAACCCTGGCGGCAGCGTGTCCGGAGGAACAGGAAGAACCATCCCAGCGGCTGGTGTGGCTGCTGGAATACCACAGTCGTAAGAAGACCGCCGATATCACGCCAAGGCTCCAGAAGCGGACCAAAAAAGGTGGCTGGACAAAAGGGCGTGCCGTTGCAATGAAAAATCTCTACCGGAATCATCGGACAATGGAAGGGCTCACCGACCAGGACAAGGCGGTTTGCACGACCATAGAGGAGCACTCCTACAGACGCGGCTATTACCGGTACGGATATGGGTATCCCAAAACGGAATATCTGTTTGATTTGGATGCAGCGCTCCCGGCTCTGGTGGGGCATCCGTTGATATTTCCGGGGGAGGATCTGTCCGCAACCGTGGAATTGGTATCCGGTCCCCCGGAGGTCAGGCTTAAAAAGAAGGGCAGGGGGATGCGAATCTCCATGTCACCCATGCCCGGCTCCTCCGGCAATCGGCATGTCCTGGTAAAAGAAGCGCCGGAACGGTTTAAGCTGGTGAACTTTACGGATACCCATGAGGCCATCTCCGTGCTCCTTGGGAAAAAGGGCTTGACCATACCGGCAAAGGCCCGTGACAGGGCCGCGGAGGCAGTCACTGCGCTTTCTTCCAGGGTCTCAGTGCACTCGGACCTGGCTTTGCCTGAGGACGCTGCCCATGAAGTTGACGCCGACACTACCCCCAATGTCCACATTGTGCCGTTTCAGGAGGGAATCTCTGCCGAATTCTGGATCAGACCCTTCAGGGATAAGGGGTCATACTTTAAGCCGGGTAAAGGCGGGCGTCATGTGTTTGTGGATACCGACGGCACCACCATCAGTGCCACCCGGGATTTAAATGATGAAAAAAAGCGCACGGCGACGCTTGTTTCCCTTTGTCCCACTCTGGGCCAGAAGAGCCCTGTGGCGGGACGTTGGCAGATGGGAGATCCTGAAGAGGCGCTGGAGTTCTTACTTGAGATCGGCAACCTCGGAGAGGACGCAGTCCTGGAATGGCCTAAGGGAGAAGGGTTCAGGGTGGTAAATGAGGTTGCCGAAGACCGGTTGGAGCTGGGGATTCAGAAAGACAGGGAGTGGTTCAAGGCCACAGGTGCCCTGGCGTTGGATGAAAAAGACAGTCTGGATCTCAGGGCATTGATGGCCCGTCTGGATCAGGCCACCGGCCGGTTTATCCCCTTGGACGACGGCAAATTTCTGGCGTTGACGCGTTCCCTGAAAGAACGGCTGGAGGCGTTGAAGTCCTGTTCAGAACCTGATGGCAGCGAATTGGTATTCCCCCGTTTGGCGGGTCCGGTGGTGGTGGACCTTGCTGAAACCGCCGGGACACTGAGGGCTGATAAGGCCTGGAAGGCGCATTGTAAACGCCTGGCAGAACCGGTGACCCCGGATGTTCCCGGTACTCTGGCGGCGGAACTTAGGCCTTACCAGGAGACGGGGTTTAGATGGCTGGCCCGGCTGGCCCATTGGGGTGTCGGGGCATGTCTGGCAGATGACATGGGCTTGGGAAAGACCCTTCAAGCCATCGCTGGGTTGCTGCTTGGTGCGGACAAGGGGCCTTCGCTGGTGGTGGCCCCGCTCTCCGTTACTTTGAATTGGGAAGAGGAATGCCGGAGATTTGCCCCGACTTTGAATCCGAAATTGTTTGGGCCCGGAGACAGGGACGTGTTCCTTGAGGAACTGGGACCTTTCGATCTGGTTATCGCCAGCTACGGCCTTTTGCAGACAGAGGCGGATCGGCTGGCTAAAGTTTCCTGGCAGACCGTTGTTCTGGATGAAGCACAGGCCATCAAAAACAAAAACACCAAGCGGTCGAAGGCGGCCATGATACTCAGGGCGGAATTCAGGCTTATTACCACGGGAACACCCGTGGAGAATCGCCTGGATGAACTTTGGAACCTCTTTAATTTTATCAACCCCGGCCTGTTGGGGAGCCATAAGCGATTCAGAGAACGGTTTGCAGTTCCGGTGGAACGGGACGGGGACATGGAAGCCTCGCGGCGGCTGAAACAATTGATATCCCCCTTCATACTGAGACGGTTGAAATCCCATGTGCTTTCGGAACTTCCGGATAAGACCGAAGTAACGCTGCTGGTGGAAATGAGCCGTGAAGAGGAATTGCTTTATGAGGCCCGCCGGCGAAAAGCCGTTGAAAGTATTGAGTCCTCGGAATCGGAGTCTGCCGGTATGCGGCACTTGAAAATTCTGGCCGAACTGACCGGGCTGCGCAGGTTGTGCTGCAATCCGGAACTGGTAGCACCTGACAGCGGTGTAGCAAGCTCTAAACTAAAAGTCTTCGGGGATACAGTGGATGACTTGATCCGGGGAAATCATAAAGCCCTAGTTTTCAGCCAGTTTGTGGGGCATTTAAAAATTTTGAGACGATTTTTGGATCAAAAAGACATCAGCTACCAGTATCTGGACGGTGCCACGCCGGCAAAGGAACGTCGGCGGCGGATTTCAGAATTTCAAAGCGGCAGGGGAGACCTTTTTCTGATCAGCCTTAAGGCCGGTGGATCAGGTCTGAACCTCACGGCGGCGGATTATGTCATCCATATGGATCCATGGTGGAACCCTGCGGTGGAAGACCAGGCGTCGGACCGTGCCCACCGAATCGGTCAGACCCGGCCGGTAACGGTTTATCGGCTGGTGGTCAAAAATTCCATTGAGGAGCGAATCATGAAGTTGCATGGGGAAAAAAGGGATTTGGCAAGTAATCTTCTGAGGGGTGCTGATATGGCGGGTAAAATATCCGCCGAGGAATTGTTGGCCCTGTTAAATCAATAAGGAGACAGCGATGTTACAGTGTTTGTTTGTATATGGCACGCTTGGGCCGGGCCGGCCCAATGAACATGTGCTCACGGATATCGGGGGCACATGGGAAGATGCCGTGGTGAAAGGCCACCTGAAAGAGGAGGGCTGGGGAGCCGGTATGGGATATCCCGGTATCATTCTGGATGGCCAAGGGGAAGAGGTTCATGGGTTCCTCTTCTGTTCCGATAATCTGGACCGGCACTGGGATGCTTTGGATGCATTTGAAGGAGAGGAATACAAACGGGTTCAGGTAACGGCCGTGACCAAAGACAAAAGAGCTGTTGACGCCCATGTTTACGTGCTTGCAAACGGGAACGCGTGAACAAGGTGCGGAAATTGGTATGACCCTGAAGATCCGTGAAAAACTGCTGATACCTGTGGTGCTCACCATCGCTGCCGGGATGGTGGCGGGCTTCTTTTATTCCTATGTGGCATCCACCCGGGGGATAGAGGAAAGTATCCGGAAGGCGCTTGTCCGGGAAACCCGGAATACGGCGGATCTGATAGATAAATGGCTTGACGCCCGGCACACGGACCTGTTGACCTGGAGCCGGTCTCAGACCTTTTTGGATGTGCTGCAGGTGGAAGGGCCCCAGTCCAGGGATGTGATTGCATCGGCCAATGCCCTTTTGGAGACCTTGGAAAAAGGGTATTCCTATTACGATTTTCTCTTTATTGCCGACAGGGATGGGTATCTGCTCTCCACCTCCCACTCCAGCACACCCAAGTTTTACCGGGTGAACGACAGGGATTATTTCAAAGCCTCCATCCGGGGGGAACCATGGATATCGGATATCATTGTTTCCCGAGAGTCCGGCAGAAAAGTGTTCGGGGTTTCCGTACCCCTGAAACAGCACGGAGAGATTATCGGGGTACTGGCAGGCGCCATCAACGTATCGGATTTCAGCGAATTTTTCATCCATGATTTCAAGCTGGGGCAGGCCGGGTTCGCCTATATGGCGGAGAAAAACGGCTATGTCTTTGCCAAGTCGGATGAAGGCATCCTGTTGCCCAGGATTGATGTACATGACTTCGGCCGGGAGATTCTGAGCAGGGGCCGGGGCAGCCTGGTACACGACCATGATAACCGGCAACTGCTGTCCGCATTTGACACATTGGAGAAAAAGGACTGGATTTTTGTGGTCAGCCAGTCCCTTGATGAATCCTTTGCCCCAGTCCGGAAAATCGGCTTTTACTCTCTGGCTGCCGGTATTGCCCTGCTGGTGATGGTGGGGGTGGTGGTGACGGATATATTTCGGCGGGTTATTTATCAGCGGTTTGACCGGATGCTGGAGGCCATCGGTATGGTGGAGCAGGGGCGGCTGGACGTCAGGATTCGGGGGGCGGGCATCCGGGATGAAATCGGAGAGCTTACCCAGGCTTTTAACAGTATGACTGCCCGGCTGGAAACCACATTGTCCAGCCTTCAGCACGAGATCCAGGTGCGCAAAAAAACAGAAAAAGCCCTGGCCCACCATCGGGATAACCTTGAAATCCGTGTCTCGGAGCGGACTTCCGAATTGCTCACCCTCAGGAACTACTTGTCGGACATCATTAATTCCATGCCCTCGGTGATTGTGGGGGTGACCCATGAGATGAAAATCACCCAGTGGAACCAGAAGGCGGAGGAAGTCACAGGCATCTCCGAAGTCCAGGCCGTGGGAAGCCTTCTGGATAATCAATTCCCCCACCTGACCCATCTGGTGCCGGAGATTGCCTCAGCCATCCAGGACCGCAGGGTTTTCTACCGGGCAAAGCTCAGCCGCGACGGGGACAGACCCGGGGTTGACGATATCACGGTTTACCCCCTGCGGGACAAAGACCTGAAAGGGGCCGTTATAAGGATTGATGATGTCACGGACAGGGCCGCCCTGGAAGAGGTGATGATTCAAACGGAGAAAATGATGTCCGTAGGGGGCCTGGCAGCAGGCATGGCCCATGAGATCAACAATCCCCTGGCCGGTATTATTCAGAATCTACAGGTACTTAAAAACCGGATGTCCCGCCATATGCCCCGGAATGCCAGGGTGGCGGAGGAACTCGGCCTGGATGTGAATGTAATCCATGAGTATCTGGACCGCCGGGGCATGTTTAAACTCATGGACTCTGCGGTCAGGGCCGGGGGCAGGGCAGCCAAGATTGTGGACAACATGCTCTCCTTCAGCCGGAAGGATCAGGAGGAGACCACTGAGGTGGTACTGCCTGAACTCATGGACAGGACCATTGACCTGGCCCGAAACGATTACACACTGAAAAAGCGCTTTAAGTTCAGACGGATTGAAATTGTCCGGGATTACCAGGCCCAAAAACGGAATCCGGCCCTTACCGTAACTGGGCACCCCGGCATGCTCCAGCAGGTCTTTTTCAACCTGTTGAAGAACGGGGCCCAGGCCATGGCTGAGGATGAACACTGCACTGATCCCCGGTTTATGATTTCAATCCTTTCCCGGAAGGACCTGATAACCATTAAAATTTCGGACAACGGCCCTGGTATGGATAAATCGGTGAGCCGGCGGATTTTTGAGCCCTTTTTTACCACCAAGGGTACGGGTAAAGGTACGGGGCTTGGGCTTTCCGTCTCCTATTTTATTATATCCGAGACCCACGGCGGCACCATTGAAGCGGTATCCGAACCGGGCATGGGCTCTGTTTTCGTCATCACCCTTCCTGTATCCGGGAATTCAGACGGTTCCGGGGTTAAAATGTGATAACCGAATAGCCTTTATCCATAAATTCTCCCATGGCCGGATGTCCCGACATCTCCCCGATCAGAGAAATCTCCTCTTCTTTGACGGCATCCAGGGCCTTAAGTTTTGTGGCACAGGCCTTACAGGCACCATAAATTAATCCGGAATCTTTGGCCTTCTCATATAGGGTGTTGAGAAAGTGGGAGGGCTTTCGCATCTCCGCCACCAGGGTGACGGATTCGCCTTCCAGCACAATGGCCCCTTCACGGCCCCGCTCATGGAGATCAATGGCGTTGAGCAGCACGTGGATGAAACATAAGGGGTCTCCCCTGAAGGCAAACAATACGGTTTTGTTACCGGTTTCCGCAGTCACGACGATTTCCTTTATTTTGACTTCTGCAGTTTCTTATCGATTCGGTGTTATTCAATCATTTTTTCCATGGATGCCGGCATTTTGGCCGCCACGACCTTGCCCTTGGCGCAGACCGTGCCGTTGGCCATGAGACGGGATAGAATCACCACCTTTTTATCCGTCAGTTCTTCAACGGTGGCGCGGACTTCCAGTTGAGCGTCAATGGGGGTGGGTGCCAGATAATCCACGTGGAGGGAAGCGGTGACAAACCGCAGTCCCGGTTCGGAATCCATGGCCCTTCCCTGGGCCTTGTAGGTGGCGGCAGCGGCCGTACCCGTACTGTGACAGTCGATGAGTGAAGCGATAAGACCGCCGTATACAAAGCCCGGAACGGCTGTATGATAGGGTTCGGGGGTATAGTAGGCCACGCTTTCGTCACCGTCCCACCGGCTCTTGAGCTGATGGCCGTGGGGATTATGGCTGCCGCAGCCGTAACACTGGTTGAATTTGTCGGGATAATAGTCCTGGAACGCTTTATCAGACATGGCAAATCTCCAGATTAGAGTAGAAGAAACGCACCAAGTCTAATACGGTTTTGATTAGATGGCAACGGGTAATTCATCAGGCCTTTGTGTCAAAGACCAACCCCCTTCCGGATGTGATATGGGTAACCAGTCCTTCCAGATCGTCCTGGGTGATATCCTGATGGAAAACCTGTTCCACACGGCCCGCTGAATCCAGGGTGACCACGTTGATGTAGATCTCACCTTTTTCATCGTAAAGCCGGATGCGAAAGGGTGATCCTGCCTTCACCAATGCTTCGTCCGCTTCCCTGGCCACCCGCTGGAGATCTTCAAGGGTCTCCGCAGTATTGCGGCGGCGTTTGCGTTTTTCTTTTTTCTTCTGCTGTTTCTTTGGAAATCCCCTGTTGCGATCGGGGATATAGCCGGTCGGGTTGATTCTTACGATATTTTCCATGGTCCCCCCTTTTTGTCCATGGTTGCTTTATCCCTATGTATCGTAAGGTAAGTGGAAAAACTTTAATTTCAAGGTCTTAGCCCTGCACCATGGGGGTGGTGCAGGGGAGACGGTATCCGGTGGGAAAAACAGACCTGAATGTTAGACCTGAATATCAGACCCGAATATCAGATTAGGGCATCGGTCCGGGCGGCCATCACCACATCGTTTTCATGGAGACCCTTGATTTTATGGGTGGTCCAGATCACCTCCACCCGGCCCCAGTCCAGAACAATGGTGGGATGGTGATACTCAGCCTCCGCCAGTTCTCCGACGCTGTTTGTAAAGGCCAGGGCCTGGGCGAAATTTTTAAATTTAAAGACCTTGTGAAGCTTCTGGACGCCGTCCGTGTCACGGACTTCCCAGTCCGGGATCTGCGGGCGCATGGCGTCGAGTTGATCCGGGGTCAGGCGTGGGGCGCCTTTTTCGCAGGGGACGCATTTTTTTGTGAGCAGTTCATTCATGATTCCTCCTTTGCGAGGCTGGTGTTTCAGGTGCTGGTCAGCCTTCTATTTCCGTAAGAATGTCATCCAGATTCCTGACAAAATGGTCCGCGTCCTGCCGGGTGATCACCAGGGGGGGCTTGATTTTTATCACGTTGGAAAAGGGGCCGTCTGTTCCCAGAAGGATACCCGCTTCCTTGAGCCGGTTCACCACCGATGCCGCTGCGTCTGTGGCCGGGGCCAGTGTGTCCCGGTCCGTCACCAGTTCGACCCCGATGAAAAGACCCGTACCGCGGACGTCTCCCATAAGATGGTGCCGTTTCTGCAGGGATGCAAGCCCTGCCAAAATATGCGCCCCCACATCCCGGGCGTTTTCCTGAAGTCTTTCGTTGTCAATGACATCCAGCACCGCCATACCGATGGCACAGGAGACGGGGTTGCCCCCGAAGGTGGCAAAGAATTCCATCCCGTTTGCAAAGGCCTCTGCGATGGATCG
>JAKSBB010001263.1 GCA_022361315.1 Desulfobacterales bacterium | reverse complement strand
GCTTGACGTCCATCCGGTCCGGGTCGTAGTGGTCTATGGGAATTGGTATCACCCGGTAATTGTCGTATGAGAGGAGGTTGATCCTCCCGTTTCCGGTGAGCAGCAGGCCGTAAAACGCTTTTTGTTTGTTTTCAGATACCTTGATGTGTCGGGTTTTCAATGCCGGCGGTATATTGGTGTTTTTTACCACCGGTTTGCCGTCCACCCGTTTCAGATGAAAGACCCTGTGGTTTGCATCCACGAGAAACACCCCTTCGTCAAAGGGTTTGAGCACGGTGAATTTGCCGTTGACGGACCGGGCCGGAAACTGGAATCCTTTGTCTTTCAATGCCTGGGTATAGGCTTGGGTCAGTGCCTCATCCTCTGTGTTGGTATCGGCATTGATGAATACCATGGCCGTATCGGTCATCCGGAAACGGTCCTCGGGGAAGATCAGTCTGGCCTGGCCGGGGTTGGATTCCAGAAGGGGCCAGAACGGGACGACGGGGGCTTTGTCACTGATATCTCTGGATTTAAGCTCCATGACCCTTCGATCCGCTTTAATCGTTTTTTTATCAAAGGACCGGTGGTTCAGCTCCAGGGGCAGCAATCCCCAGATTTCCATGTTTTTGTAAAAGATAAAGGGCAGATGTTTCTCAAAATCCACACGGGCGACATAGGTACCGTCAGCTTTTTTGTAGGCAATACCGGTGTGGTGGTCCACGGCAAAGCCTGCTGCCGCTTCAGGTATGGGGCCCACCAGTTTTTCCTTGAAAATAAAATCCCGGCTTACCGGGCTGTAAAACAGGTGGGTTTTTTCTATTTTTTTGAAGAAAACCTTGTCGTATAGCATGGGCAGGTAAATGGCGGTGACCAGTATGGCAAGGAAGGTGTAGCAGAAAAGGGGTAAGCGTTTCATTATCCGACCCTCCTGTAACGGAATCTTAATACGGGCAGCAAAATGGCCAGCATCATCAGGGCCAGGGGCAGGACCAGGTAAATGAGGCTGGGGCCGTAGGTGCCGGGCATGCCTTTGCCCAGGTAAAGCCCTGCAACGCCTGCGGCAAGCCCCAGGTTTACGGCACGCAGCCGGTAATTGGGTTCCAGCAGGGTCAGGGCGCCCCCCAGGTATGCGGCGGCGCCGGCCATGGTCCAGGGCAGGGCGGTAACGAGGGTGACCATCACGCCTTCCCCTGAAAAGAACCGGGCGGTAATGACGGCCAGCAGGACAAGGTCCATGCCGGCCAATATGATGTATGCGGTGAGGCCCACAAACAGGTGGGACAGGGCCACGTATCCCGGCGAGACCGGGAGATGCAGGGCCAGCCTGAACCGTTCTCCCCACATCTCCGGGAGAAACTGGAAGCAGGCAATGAGGATGCCCGACAGCAAGGGGGCGTGCATCATGGCGTCGCAATGGATCTGTCCCAGGTGAAGCACACGGTACCAGACCACCTCGGGATGGTCCAGGATGAAGAGACGGCGGGTGGTGATGCCGATATAACTCATCAGACCCAGGTTAAAGAGGAGAAGAATCAGCCAGGGCCAGCGGATCTTGTAATATTCTTTTCTGAAGATAGCGGCGATCATAATTTCAATATCCTCATGGTTTCATATCCAGTGACATGTGGTCCGGTGCATTGTGATATTGTTTGCTGGGGGCAGGCATCAATACCTGCCGGTATATCCGATGAAGGCGTCTTCCAGGTTCATGGGGACCTCGGTGAACTCTTTTACCGGTATGTCCAGGGGGGCAAGGGCCCGGACAAGGTCCTCCATGGGGGCAAAGGAAAACAGATCCCAGTGGGAGGCGTGAACCTCGATGTTTTTAATGTCGGGGCAGGCATCCAGCATTCCTGAGCGGGACACGCCGGACCCGTTTAGTCCGCCGGGTAAACGGTAGCAGGAGAAGCGGTTTTTGAAATCATCCAGAGAGGTGTTCAGGAGCCGGCCACCCCGTTCCAGGAAGATGACTTCATCCACAAAGTTTTCCATGTCCTGGATGACGTGGGACGTCAGGAACACGGTGCGGTTGCCTTTGTCCAGGAACTCCTGCATCTCATCCAGGAAAAGCCTGCGGTAACCGGCATCCAGACCGATGGAGTAATCATCTAAAAGCAGCAGTTCCGGTTGCTGGGCCATGAGCAGACCCAGGACCACCTGGGAGCGCTGGCCACAGGACATGTTTTTTACCAGGTGATTGGGTTTCAGTCCCAGTTTATCCACCATCCGGTAGTAGATATCCCGGTCCCAGTCGGGATAGAAAGGGGCGTAAAATTTTTCGATTTCCCGGATGGACATGAATTCGTAGGCCACGTGGCCTTCAAACAACAGGCCGATGCGGGCCCGGGTGGCAGAGGTCAGGGCATGGGAATCTTCTCCAAACACCCTGCAGCGACCGGACACCGGCCACAGGAACCCCATGAGAATTTTAGTCAGGGTGGTTTTGCCCACCCCGTTCTTGCCCAGCAGACCGTAGATCTTTCCAGGGGGGATGGAAAAACTCAGATCTTTGTATATGTACCTTTTACCATATCTGTGGCAGAGGTGTTCAACGTTTATGACAGGTTCCATGGCTGTACCTAATTCAAAAAGTTAAGCGCCGGAACCGGTGGAGGAAGTACTTTGTGGTGAAGAAAGTACTTAAATTTCCGGTCCCGGCACTTAAGGGGGAGCCTTACTTTATGGCTTGTTTCATGGCTTACTTCATATCTACGGCTTTGAGCCAGATTACCGCATCTCTGGAGCATTCTTTGCCCTTATATGTGTAATCGGGGTCTACGCCAAGTGCGGCAAACCCCCACCATCCGGCTTTGGGAATGCCAAAGGTGAACACACCGTTGTCATCGGCAAAGATGGTCTGGAGAACAAAG
>JAKSBB010000581.1 GCA_022361315.1 Desulfobacterales bacterium | reverse complement strand
CGCCGAGAACGGCCGCTGCGAGCGATAGAAGTAGTGATCGCTGCGGTAGGGATCGTAAGAATCGGCGGAGCGTTTGAGCATGAACGGTCGCGTCAGAAGGGCCTTGCGGGATCGCGGGCCATCTTAAGGCAACGCGCGCGGCGTCGCGAGCGGCGGGTGCGTTTATTTGCGGAGCAGCGGGCGCAGGCGGAGCTTGACGGGCGTGCCGGCGGGCGGGATGGCGTCGGTGTTGGTGTAGAACTCGAGGTAGTCGTTGGAGTGGGACAGGGCCGTGGGCCAGTTGAGCGTGGCGTCTTCGAAGGCGACCAGCGCGATGGCGTTGCCCTCGGCGTCGGCCTCGTAGATCGTGCGGTCGCCCTTGCGCGTCAGCTTCGACCCGCCGAAGACGAACGTGTCGCCGCCCATGGGTATTTCCTTGCGCTTCGTCTCGGTGACGTTGCCGTCGTCTTTGATGAGCGTGACCTCGTGGCGGATGATGTAGGTGCTGAGGGGTTGTTCGATCCAGCGGCCGTCTTTCCGGACCAGAACGGTGATGCGCACGGGTGTGCCGGTCGGGTTGATACCCTTCCACCGGCCCGTCTTTTCGTCCTGCACCCACCGGCTGGGTGAGCCGGGCTTGGCGCCGAGCATGACCAGCGCCAGGTGGGTGTGCTGCGCGGTGGCGGACATGGAGACGAGAGACTCGTGTTCCTTCGTGCCGCGTGTGCAGGCGATGAGTTCGAGGTAGGCGTCGCGCGCGGCGATGATACCGTCGATATCGAGGTGGCCGGCCTCACGATCGACGGTGATGCCCGGCAGGTTGGCGGGGGTATCGTCGGCGCGGCCGGTATGTGAGACCCCCGCCGTCAAGGTGAGTGTGCAGGCGAGTGTGGCGACGATGAAACGAGGTGTCATGGCGGGCTCCGTGGGTGAACAAACCATTGTATCGACACGGCGGGGCAAAGGCGTACACTGCGGCGATGTCGATTGTGACGATTCATGACCTGGACGACCCCCGCCTCGAGCCGTACCACGCGCTGAAGGATCGCGTGCTCAAGGAACGCAGCGGGCGGTTCATCGCCGAGG
>JAKSBB010000849.1 GCA_022361315.1 Desulfobacterales bacterium | reverse complement strand
AATTATAGTGCCGGTTCCCAAATTGTGCCTCCCTTTTCGAATCCATATTAGCCTATACAAAACTTATAGCAACTATACAAAATACTAGTTGCGCCATACAATATTATAAGTTATAGAATACTGCCAGAGAAAACTTAAATTCCAGGACAGTCATGAGTCAACCCATTTTCTTTAAAACAGATTTCACCTATCCGGATATCTCCGGGGACCAGGCAGATCCGCCATACGGCAAACTTAAGTTTGACATCCGGGGTATGGATAACCCGGACAGTTTTTTCAAACTCCTCCATATCAAACCGGGGATGTATCTCTCGGTTTACAACCACCCGCCGGCCCACATCCCGGCCATGGGCTTTGAGGTCAATAATGCACCGGTCTCTTTTTCATTCCTGGTATCCGGTGCCTGCTATCACCGAATCAGGGGACAGGGCTTTTCGAAAAACACAGAATTCAACCTGGCATCCGGTACCAATTCGGTGACTTCCCTTCATGACATCACTGGAGATATGAGTTTCAACCCTGAGATCCCAATTATCTGTGTGGATCTTAAAATTGACCGCCGGCTCCTGCATGCCTATCTCCATGAGCGGATGGACAGGCTGCCGTCAGAGATGTCCGGATTATTCGATCCCGGCAGGCAGGTGTACGCCACATTTCCCCTTTGCCGGGAGATGACGGCCACCACTATGGAAATCATTAATCCACCGGCCTATACCGGGGTCACCCAGGCCCTTTTTTATGAAAGCCGGGCCCTGAACCTGCTGGCCCTTCAGCTGGAGCACCTCACCGGTCCGGAAGGCGCATGTTTGTCATGTGGAACAAGGGAGACAGGCCCGAGGGGGGCAGATTTAGACCGTCTTCATGAAGCCCGGAGAATTCTGGTCTCCGATCTGAAAAATCCCCCCACCATATCCGCCTTGGCCAGGCAGTGCGGCATAAACGAATTCAAGCTCAAAAAAGAGTTTAAACAGGTTTTCAATACCACCATTTTTACCCATCTCCAGCAGGTCAAAATGGAAAAAGCCTGGCATTTGCTTAAAGAGGACAGCCGGTCCGTTACCGAAGCGGCAAATGAGGTGGGGTATACCAATGTCAGCCATTTTTCGGCGGCTTTCAGGAAACAGTTCCTTATCAACCCCGGCACCTTGAAAAAGGCCGGTGCTCTCGGCCACCGGCCTGTCCCTCCTGAACCTGACAGCCACAGGCGTACCATTGCCTGATATTGCCCCTCCAGGCGGCCAAAACGCCCCTAAACGCACTTAAAAAAGCCCTCCTCCACTAGCCTGCTCCTGGCAGGTCTGCTGGCCTATAACCTGTGGAAAGGTACGGGAAGGATACCGGAACCGGCCAAAGCGGGTTAGCAATACCAAAGCTTAAGTTTTTAATCTTCACGGGGCGACACTCTTTCCGGGCAAGCGCCCTTTATCATTTATTTTCCCAAACCCTGTTCGCTTTTTTCTGCCATAATGAATTTCCTTTATTTTTGTTTTCTGCAAGTACTCCCGATCCGGGCAAAAATGCTCCCGATCCGGGTAGAACATCCTGCCCGTTCATGTTAGGAAGATCTAACTTTAACATTTAGATCGGGGACTGATCATGCAGAACCATCAATCAGACTGGTACGGATTCAAAGCGCCGCTGATCCGCCTGGCCATCGTCATTTTACTATTTTTTACTCTCTTTGCCCTGCATTCTGCAGACGCGACTGAGCTCACGGGACGGGATATCATGGTCATGGTGGACGAGGCTCCTGACGGCGACGACAAAAAATCCATAGTGGAGATGATCCTCATCAACCACCGGGGCAGAAAGCGGGTCCGCACAATGGTCTCTTTTTCAAAGGATTACGGCAGGGACACCAAAAAACTTATGGCCTTTAAAAAGCCACTTGATGTCAAGGGCACCTCCTTTCTTTCCTGGGAATACGACAACCCTGAAAAGGACGATGACAAGTGGCTGTACATGCCGGCACTGAGAAAGGTCAGGCGGATCTCAGGGGAATCCGACAACGATGCTTTCATGGGATCCGACTTTACCTATGACGATATGGGAGACAGGAATGTGGATGAGGACACCCATACCCTGATCGGGGAGGCTACCGTTTCAGGCCACGACTGCTGGAAAATCCAGTCCGTTCCGGTTGAAAAGAACTCTGCCTATGACAGGCGGACTCTCTGGGTAAGAAAAGATGCGTTAATAACGGTCAAAGCCGAATACTTCGATGCCCAAGGATTGATTAAAACGTTCATTGTTGAGGAACTGCGGCCACACCAGGACTTCTGGACCATTTTCAAAATGAAGATGGAAAACCACAGGGAAAACCATGCAACGATTATGAATGTATCCGATGTAGACTATAATACCGGTGTGTCAGACCGGTTTTTCAGCGTAAATACCATTTCCAGGGGCCACCTGAAATGACATCTCCCCCAGGGAAAGGGGGACGGCGACTCTTATGGATGATGGTTCTGGCAGTCTGGGCGTTAATCCCGGGCCGGGAGGGCTGCAACCTTGCCCTGGCACAGGCCCCTGAAACCGTATTCGGCGGTTTTCTGGAATCCCGGCACAGTATCCAGATCCAGAGCCCCAACGATACCCTTGCATCGGCAACAATGGCCCGGCTGGAAATGACCGCATATTGGGAAAAGGCGACCCTGTTTACCGCAGCGGATCTGGAAGAGAATCATCTTCTGGGGGAGGAATCAGGGGTCTCCCTGCATGAGGGTTACCTGGACCTGATATCCGGGAACCTTTCCATCCGCACCGGCCGCCAGATCATTATCTGGGGACAGGCCGACGGTATCCGGATCACGGACAACATCTCCCCACTGGACTATTCGGAGTATATTACCCGGGACTTTGACGAACTCAGGCTCGGGGTGGATGCCGTGAATATGAATTATGCCGGGGATATGGGCAACCTGCAGTTCATCTGGATTCCCTTTTACAGGGCAGGTGTGCTGCCAGCCGGCGACAGTCCTTGGCATATCGACACCGGCAACAGCCGGACCGTGCTGCCGGCGGAAGAACCGGACAACAGCCTGAGCAACAGCGAAGCGGCTGTTAAATATGCCCTGTACCTTCCCGGGGCAGACCTGGCCCTGTCCTATTTCTACACCTGGGCAGATTACCCGGCCTATACTCCGTTGGCCGACGGTAACGGCGACCTCACCCTGCAGCCGGAATATTACCGTCGCCATATTTTCGGGGCTGATTTTTCAAAACCCTTTGGAAATTTTGTATTCAGGGCCGAGGCTGCATGGTTCCACGGGAATAAAATCGCCTCGGCCACACAGAATACGGCACCTGTAAAAAAGGACCGGATCAAGTGGCTGGGCGGGCTGGACTGGTATCCGGGCAACAACTGGACCCTGTCTGCCCAGTACTCCAGGAGCCGGATCCTTAACCCGGACACAGACGAGGGCCTGGCAGAACGGACCCGGCAGGATATTGCCACCCTGAACCTTTCCAAGGATCTGCTCCGGGAAAAACTCACCCTGTCGGCCCTGATTTACCTGGACCCGGACATCGGCGACAGCCTGACCCGCCTCTCCTCCGAATATCAGATCATGGACGATCTCTCCATTTTCTTCGGATCTGATCTTTTTTTCGGCGACCGGGAGGGCAGCTTCGGACAGTACAAAGACAACACCCAGGTCTGGACTAAAATTAAATACTATTTTTGAGGATAACGCATGATCAATATCAATCGTATCAATGAAATATTCGGCAGTGCCGGGGAGCGGATCGTCCGGTTCCGGTACTTAATCGTCATCTGCTTTGTCTTGATCCTGGCATTCGGATTTGCAGGGTTAGGCAAGGTTAAAACCGATGCCGGATGGGACAAGTGGCTTCTGGATGACTCCGAACTCAAGCTGGCAGAGGATGAGTTCAAGGATATCTTCGGCAACAACGATTACGTCGGGGTCCTGGTAACGGCAGACACCCTGCTGGATCCCGCCATACTTAAGCTGATACGGGAATTGAGCCGGGAGCTGGAGGCTAAGGTTCCCTTTGCAAACGATGTCCTGTCCATAACGGACTGCGAGTTCTCCCTTGGCAATGACGCCGGCATTGAAATCATCAACCCGGTACCCGACCCCATTCCTACAGATTCGGCCACCCTGGCCAATATCCGGGAGCAACTGCTGTCCAAGGACCTGCTCAGGGGCAAACTGATCTCACGGGATGCCACCCAGTCCTGGATCATGCTCCGCTTGAGCCCCTTTCCCGAAGGCTGGCGGGATGAAAACAACAAGGCCGCAGATATGGTGGTGGGTAAAGTCGCCACAGATATCATCCGCCAGGACAAGTACGCTCCCCTGACCCCCAAATCTGCAGGCATGCCTGTCATTGCCCACGATAAAACCGCCTTTTTTAAGGCCGAGGTAATGCGGACCATGGGACTTTCCCTTCTTGTCTCCCTGGTGGTACTGACCCTGGCACTGCGGTCTGTGCGGGGCATTCTAATGACCATCCTTGTGGCGGCAGGATCCGTGATTCTGACCTTCGGCCTTCAGGGCTGGATGGACCGTGCCATTGACGTGGCCATGGTAATGGTGCCCCTCTATCTCGGGGTTGCCGTGTCCATTGGCTACTCCATCCATATATTTACCTTCTTTAACCGCGAATTTGCTGCCACAGGCAAACGGAAGAACGCAGTCCGCCATGCAGTCAAGGAGACCGGATGGCCCATATTGTTCACAGCCCTCACCACTATCGGCGCTCTGTACTCTTTCCACTTTGTGGATGTCACGCCAGTGCGCTGGGTGGGATCTGCGACCTCCCTGCTGGTGTTCATTGTGTTTTTAATGGTAATGATCATGATCCCGGCCCTGCTCTCCTTTGGCAAGGACAGGACGATGAAAAAGAACAAAAAAGGAAACCTGCGCCCCAATGCCCGGCTTGAAAACCTTATGACAAATTTAAGCCGGTTCGTCCTGACCTATCCTAAGTCCATCCTGGCCGTATTCACCCTTTTTGTAATGGTCTGCGGCAGCGGGCTGATGTTCTTTCAGGTCAACTTTGACATGAGGAAAAACATGGGACTCAAGATCCCCTACGTCAAACGCCTGGACGAGGTCTGCCAGTCAGAACTCGGATCGCTGTACTCCTATAACCTGGTGGTGGAATTTCCAGGGGAAAACCTGGCAATGGAGCCTGAAAACTTAAAAAAACTGGATGTACTTGAAGAGATGGCCAAGGGGTTTGAATTGACAAAAAAAACCACCTCCATCACTGAGATCATCAAAGACATGAACCAGGTATTGAACCAGGGAGACCCGGACTATTATACCATTCCCGGCAACCGTCAGATGATTGCCCAGATCATGCTCCTGTATGAAAATGCCGGGGGGCGGGAGGCTGAAAAATGGATTGATTACGAATATAAACGGTTCAGGCTCATGGTAGACTTAAATGACTACAACAATCAGAAGGCCAAAAAGGAACTGGCGCTGCTTTCCCAAAAAGCCGCCACCCTGTTTCCCGATGCCAGAATTTTCCTTGCCGGTTCCATTGCCCAGTTCACTGTGATGCAAGATATCGTTGCCAAAGGCCAGCTTGTCTCGTTTCTCATTGCCATGGGGGTCATCACCCTGCTCATGGTGATTGTGTTCGGCAGCCTGAAGGTGGGACTGATTGCAATGGTTCCCAATATCACCCCTGCAATTGCCGTAGGCGGTATCATGGGCTGGGCAGGCATCCCTCTTGAAATGATGACCATCACCATCATGCCCATGCTCTTGGGATTGGCCGTGGACGATACTATCCATTTGATCACCCACGCCAAGCTTGCCTTTGAAAAAACCGGGGATTACAACCGGTCCCTGACCCATACCTTCACAGCCATCGGTATCCCCCTGCTGTTCACCTCCGTCATCCTGACGGCCAACTTCAGCGTTTACTTAAGTTCGCCGGCACGGGTCTACATGTTCCTGGGATTTCTCACCGGAACCGGAATCATGACCGCCCTGCTCACCGATTACCTGGTCACTCCTGTGCTTCTCCGCGCCTTAAAGGCCTTTGGGCCGGAGGGGGAGAAAGTTTCCCGCCCCACCCCTTTACGACAGTTAAAAGAGGAGGCTGTATAATCATGTTACACCGTTTTTTGATTTCCCTGATGATCGTCCTGGGCTGCCTGGCTGCCACCGCAGTTTCCGCCCATACCCTTTACATGAACCTGGTCAACAACGACGACGGCACCGTTACCGTGGAAGCCATGTTCTCCACCGGTTCTTCAGGGGCCGGACTGCCCGTTTATCTTGTGGACGGCAGTCAAACGATCATCCAAAAACTAAAGCTGGACGAAAACGGGGAAGTCACCTTTGACATCCCCGACCAGCCCTATACCGTATTTCTGGACGGCGGCCCCGGCCACACCGTGCGCAAGGAGGGACCGGCAATGCCGTGACGCATGGTGCCGGCACCCCGTTTAATTATTCAACCCAACAGGAGATTTAAATGAAAAAAGTCACCATTCTGACCATCGCATCACTCTGCATCATGGCCTCACAGGCTGCGGCCCATTCACTCTGGGTCAATATCCACGAATCCTTTACTCATCCCCCGGGTCATGTGCTGACCTCCCTTGGATGGGGGCATGAGGTACCCATGGACGATTTTCTCATGTCCGAAGCCGGTGCCGTAACCATTGAGCGGTACGACCTTGTCGGCCCGGACGGCTCAGTGACATCCATGCCTCTGCCTGTGATCAAAAAGGAAAAAACAATTACCTCAAAAACCGGGATGACCATTGTCCCGGGAGACCTT
>JAKSBB010001051.1 GCA_022361315.1 Desulfobacterales bacterium | reverse complement strand
GTGCGAGATCAGTTCCATTGAGGAAGTCACCTATCTGAACGATGTCTGCGACCGTCTGGGCATGGATACCATCTCCGCCGGAAACCTGGTGGCATTTACCATGGAAGCCGGTGAGATGGGGAAGATTGATTCCCCGGTAGCCTATGGTGATGCGGCCGGTGCGGCCGCCCTTCTGGAGGACATTGCCTATAAGAGAGGTATCGGTGCCGTACTTGCCGAGGGTATTGTCTCTGCCGCCAAGGCCTGGGGTATGGAGGATGTGGCCATCCACGTGAAAGGACTTGAACCGGCCGGCTACGATCCCCGTCCCCTCAAAGGTGTCGGGCTTGGCTATGCCCTGAGTCCCCGGGGCGCCTGCCACCTGCGGGCAACATTCTATAAGCCTGAACTTTCCGGGCAGATCCCGCCGGAGCAGATCCAGGGGAAAGCCGTACTTTACAAGGACTACGAGGACAGGCTTACCCTGATGGACTGCCTGATTTCCTGCCGGTTCTACAGGGATCTTTACATGTGGGACGAACTGGGCCGAATCGTTGAATTGACAACGGGAATACCGGTATCCAGGGACGATCTCCAGGCAGCTGCGGATCATGTGAACCGCCTGGTCCGCATCTTCAACCTCAGGGAAGGTATGACCCCGGCAGATGAATCGCTGCCCGTACGGTTTGCCACGGAACCCCTGGAAAACGGAGATGTGATCTCCATGGCGGAACTGGAAGATATGCGGGCGGAATACTACGAACTGCAAGGATTGGATAAGGAAGGACGCCTGCCGGAATAAGGTAACAGAGAGATACAGGTTGCCCTGTGCGGTGCGATGGGGTGCGGCACAGGGCTATTTTTTACATATCGCTATGTCATGACTGGCATAGGCCAATCACAGATAGTGGCCGGATGTGATATAGCCGGGGTCGGGTATGTGTTCACTTTTAATGATGAAGGAAACACACAATGCTCGAATTAAAAGACAACGAACTGCTCCGACCCCTGGCATATATTGACGGCCGGTGGACCGGCAGCGATGACGGCACCGAATTTGAGGTGGATAACCCGGCCACGGAAGAGATCATCGCCCGGGTGGCCCGGTGCGGGGCCGGTGAAACCCGACGGGCCATTGCAGCCGCTGAAAACGCATTCGTCGGCTGGCGAAAACGCACTGCGGTTCAGCGGGCGGATGATCTTCTTCGATGGCACGCTCTGATTCTGGAACACCTGGATGACCTCGCCCTGCTGCTCACCAGCGAGCAGGGCAAACCCCTGGCGGAAGCTGCAGCCGAAATCCGTTACGGTGCCGGCTATATCAGATGGTTTGCCGAAGAGGCCCGCAGGATTTACGGGGATACCATTCCCCAGCCCGCCAACGATAAACGCCTGGTTTGCATCAAGCAGCCCGTGGGCGTCGTGGCCTGCATCACCCCCTGGAATTTCCCCAATGCCATGCTCACCCGTAAAATCGCCCCGGCCCTGGCCGCCGGCTGTACCGTTGTCTGCAAACCGGCCGGCTATACGCCGCTGTCTGCCCTGGCTCTGGCTGAACTGGCCCACAGGGCCGGTATCCCGGCCGGTGTGATCAATGTAGTGGCTGGTTCAACCCGGGGCATTGCCGATGCGCTGACCGAAAGCCCCGTGGTCCGGAAGCTGACATTCACCGGCTCTACCGGAGTGGGGCAGAAATTGATCCGGGCCTGCGCAGACACGGTGAAGAAAACCTCCATGGAACTGGGGGGCAACGCCCCGTTCATTGTGTTCGATGATGCCGACCTGGAGGCGGCTGTGGCCGGAGCGGTGGTCAGCAAGTTCCGCAACGCCGGGCAAACCTGTGTCTGCTCCAACCGCCTGCTGGTCCAGTCCGGAATTTACGATGTCTTTGTGGATAAACTGACCCGGGCGGTGGAGAAGATGACCCTTGGAAACGGGACTGCCGAAGGTGTAACCATGGGCCCCATGATTACGGCCGGTGCTGTGGCCGATGTGGAGGGCATGGTGAAAGATGCCCTGGAGAAGGGGGCCAATGCCGTCCTGGGTGGTGTTCCTTCAGATCTGGGGCCGCGTTTTTATACACCCGCAATCCTTACCGGCGTCACCCCGGATATGCGGGTATGCCGGGAGGAGATCTTCGGTCCGGTGGCACCGGTGGTCCGGTTCGATACCGAGGCTGAGGCCGTGGCCATGGCCAATGATACTGAATTCGGCCTGGCCGCGTACTTTTACAGCCGGGATATCGGCCGGGTCTGGCGGGTGGCCGAGGCGCTGGAGTACGGCATCGTGGGGATAAACGAAGGCCTGATCTCCAACGAGACCGCCCCCTTCGGCGGGATCAAGGCGTCGGGCAACGGCCGGGAGGGATCAAAGTACGGCCTGAATGACTACCTTGAAATCAAATATCTCTGTATGGGGGGAATCGAATAATCTCATCACGCCCGGCAGGCGATGAACAGGCCTGCCGGGCAGCCTTCGCGGCCGCTCTTTCATCAATTTTTTGCCCATTCCCCCTGTAATCCCTTGAAAGCCCCGTCCGGGACTGTATAATAGCGCCCAGTCAAAGAATGATATAATATGCTTCGGCGTTACGGGAGAGTAGATGAGCGATCTGGCCATATATAAATTGATCAAACTGCTGGTTTTTGCCATGGGACGGCTGCCCCAGGGCGTTTTAAAATACATGTCGGACAGCCTGGCCATGATCTGGTTCCTCATTGATAAGCGTCACAGGAAGGTGGTGATGGACAATATCCGTTGCGCCTATCCCGAACGGTATCCGGATGATAGGTCGGCCCGGCGGTTTGCAAAACGCAACTTCAAGCATACCGTGAGCATTGCCTTTGATGTGATCTGGTCCTATTCGAAAACCCCGGAGGAGCTTTACACCTCTTTTGATATCCGGGGGTGGGAAAACCTGGAGGCGGCCATGGCAAAGGGCAGGGGAATGATCGGCCTGACCTGTCACATGGGGGTGTTTGAGCTGCTGGTGGTGCCCGCCTCCATGAAGGGGGCACATCCGTATGTCCTTTACCGCACCATTGACTTCGCCCCCCTGGAACGGCTGACCCGGGAGATGCGGGGGCGGTTCGGTGCCGAACTCATCCCCCTGCGCAAGGCCTCCGACAGAATGGCCAGAATGCTGAAGAACGGTGATATTGTCGCCACCCTCCTGGACCAGAATGTGGACTGGTATAAGGGGGCGTTTGTCGATTTTTACGGCCGGCCGGCCTGCACCAACAACGGCCTGGCAAAACTGGCCATGAAAACCCGTGCACCGGTGGTGCCGGCATTTATCATGAAAGAAAAAAATGCTGAAAATAAGACCCGGTACGTGCTGAGCCTTTTCCCGGAAGTTCCCCTCCAGGACACCGGCGACCGGATCAAGGATATCGAAAACAACACCCAGAATTACGTGAAAGCCATTGAGTTCATGGTGCGCCATGCCCCGGAGCAGTATTTCTGGGTCCACAACCGCTGGAAGACAAAATCCTATTGCCTGCTCAAAGACCGCCCGGATAACTGGCGTACCTACCGGTAATCAGTGCCTGAACATATCCATGGCCTTGCGGATCATAGTCCTGCCTTGCCTTAGAACGGACTGATTCCATTGGGTCGTTGCCGGATAAAACACCCGCAGCAATTCTTTTTTCCCGTCAGCCCTGTCCGTGGCCGTTGTTTTTTCACTGTTATGGTGCTGCCAGTTTTCCGTCCTGAGCGCCAGGAATACCGCCTTGGGGGAATGGGTGCCGAATTCCAGGCTGACCGCAGTCACCTCACCCCCGGGAAGCAGGCCGGGCAGCGCAAGTTTCAGGGTGCCGGATAAATGGGCGGAGACGGAGGCACCGGTAACGGTGGTCTTTACACGCTCTCCCCAGATTTTCCTGGCCCGCAGGTACGTCGGTGATGCCGGCGGTTCGTTCATGATAAGTTCTGCCTCACCGAATGGCCCCAGACC
>JAKSBB010000237.1 GCA_022361315.1 Desulfobacterales bacterium | reverse complement strand
TGTAGCTGCCACAGGTCCATAAAATCTCCGATCAACAGTCCAGCAGAGGGAATTTTTCCATGAGTTTGATTTTTACCGGTTCCGGAACCATATCGGAGATATCGCCGCCGAACTGGGCCGCTTCTTTGATTATAGAAGATGAGGTGAATATCCACCGCAGGCCGGTCATGAGGAATACGGACTGGACATCCTTGTTCAGTTTCCGGTTCATCAGGGCCATCTGAAATTCGCTTTCAAAATCTGAAATGGCGCGCATGCCGCGGATAACGGCAACGGCTTTTTTGATCCTGGCGTATTCCACCAAAAGGCCGTCAAAGGTGTCCACCTCGATTTGCGTGTTGCCGTTCAGGCTGTCCTCAATCATCGCCACCCGCTCTTCAACGGTAAATAATCCGGTTTTTGAGGGGTTGTGCAGCACGGCTACAATCACCCGGTCGAAAATGTCCTGGGCGCGTTTGATAACATCAAGATGACCGTTTGTCAGGGGATCGAAGGAGCCGGGGTAGATCGCAATTCTTTCTTTGGTGTCAGTCATTATCATCCTCTAATTCACCATTAGCAGGTAATTGGCAGCCTTCAGGGTGAGCTTCAGGCGAGCCGCAAAAAGGAAACAAATGTCTTTGAGTATTTTTTTTGACGGTAAATGTCAAGGCTGTTCAGCGGGCTGACCAGTGTTTCTCTGACGGACTGCTCCGCAATGATGACGGCATCCGGTACCATCAGATTCGTAAACCCGGGTTTTTTAATTACAGTCTCCACGTATCCCCGGTCATAGGGCGGGTCCATGAAGATCAGGTCGAATTGTCCCAGCCCCGTGGGTAACGGATGACCCACCAGGTCGTGGACCACAAGTTGTGCCTTATCCGCCATGCGACACATCTCCACATTTTTTCGAATCACCTCACAGGAGGTGGGGGCCATCTCCACAAAGACTGCCTCAGAGGCCCCCCGGCTCAACGCTTCCAATCCAAAGGCCCCGGTGCCGGCAAAAAGATCCAGCACTCGCTGACCGCGGATGGTAGGTCCGATGATATTGAACAGGGCTTCCCTGACCCGGTCCGAGGTGGGACGGATATCCCGCCCCTGAATCTGCGCCAGTTTTCTTCCCCGGCATTCGCCGCTGATTATTCTCATGGGATACGGTTACACCTTTAAGAGATTCTTTTCTTGATATAATTCACCGTGGTACCGCAGTCTTTTGCCACCGCTTTTATATCTCCGCCGGCCTGGTCCACCTTACGGCGGAGAAATTCCTGTTCAAATGAGGTCCTTGCCTCTTCGAGGTTGTCAAGGGTAAACAGCCAGCGGCGTTCCTGCCCGGATTCATCCGTATGATCCGGGTTGTAGGGCTGGGGAATATCCGATGTCTCGATCGACTCCCCCTTGACCATGATTGAGAGTCGCTCCACCAGATTCTTGAGTTCCCGGACATTGCCTTTCCACGGGTATTGCTTCAACAGTTCCAGCGCGTCTCCGGACATGGTTTTTCGGGGATCCGATGATTGTTTGGACAGCGCTTCCAGAAACACATCCACCAGCATGGGGATATCATCCTGGCGTTCCCTCAGGGGCGGGACCTGGATGGGGACCACGTTGATCCGGTAGAAGAGGTCTTCCCTGAAATTCCCGTTTTTGATTTCGGTCTCCAGGTTTTTATTGGAGGAGGTGATCAGCCGGACATCCATTTCCAGGGTTCTGGAACTGCCGATACGCTGGAAGGTCTTTGATTCCAGGGCCCGCAAAATTTTGGCCTGGGTGTTGATATTCATGTCACCGATCTCATCCAGAAACAAGGTGCCGCCGGAGGCCAGTTCAAACTTGCCTTTGTTTTTGGAGGTGGCCTGATCAAAGGCGCCTTTTTCATGGCCGAAAAGCTCTGATTCCAGGTGTTCTTCAGGTATGGCAGCGCAGTTGATGATGATAAAGGGACCCTCGGGCCGGGCACTGAACTGGTGGATGGTCCGGGCCACCATCTCCTTGCCGGTGCCGTTTTCCCCCATGATCAGGATGGATGCATCGGTGGGGGCGGCGGCCATGACTTCTCCGTAAAGCCGTTGCACGGCAGGGCTGGTACCGGTGATGGAGTTCTTCTCAATGGTCTTTTTACGCAGGTAGGTATTTTCCTCTTCCAGCTTCCTGAAGTTCAGGGCATTGTTGATGGTCACCATCACCTTGTCTATGGACAGGGGTTTCTCCAGAAAATCAAAGGCGCCGGATTTGGTGGCGTCCACGGCTGATTCAATGGAACCGTGGCCCGTGATCATCACCACCGGGAGGCTGGGGTTGGATTTTTTGATTTCTTTTAAGGTGTCGATGCCGTCCATCCCGGGCATCCAGATATCCAGCAATACGATATCGGGTGACTGGGTCTCGATTTTTTTCAGGGCTTCGTATCCGTTGTAGGCATGGAAGACCTCAAATCCGTCATCGGAAAGTATGCCCTCCAGGGAGTCAATGATGGTGGATTCGTCGTCAACAATTAATACAGCCGGGTACATAGGCGTTTATCCTTTCACGTAAAAACATAGGGTTGTCCGGTGGGGCAGGGGTGACTTCCGCAGGCGTTGCTTCCTTTCC
This sequence comes from Desulfobacterales bacterium, assembly GCA_022361315.1. Next base: position 3,216 of record JAKSBB010000237.1, on the reverse strand, counting down.
GGTCACGCCGGCAGTTCAATGATAAATTTGGCCCCCCGGGGCTGGTTGTCCTGAACACGGATGACTCCGTTGTGATCCGATATAATGGAGTTCACAATGGCCAGGCCCAGACCCATGCCGGATTTCTTGGTTGAAAAATAGGGTTCAAATAATTTGGTTTTTTCCTTGTCCGAAATCCCCTTGCCCGTATCTGCGATTTCAATCCGGACGATTTTCAATATGGGATCAAAGGAAAGATCAATGACAATGGTTCCTGCCTTGTTGATGGCATATACCGCATTGTCAATCAGGTTGATGAAAGCCTGCTTCATATGCTGGTGGTCCAGTTTCAAGGTGGGGATGGTTTCCCCGAAATTGGTCTGGATGTCCACCTGCGGTAGACCTTCACGGTAAAGGGCGATGGTCTCCAGGATGATGTTATCGATGCGGGCACTGGCAAAGTTGGTGTCCGGGAATTTGGCAAAGGTGGAGAACTGATTCACCAGATTCCGGATCAGGTCCACATGCTCCACAATGGTATCGGCACACCCGGTGAAGATTTCATCGTCGATCTCTTTACCGTATTTACGCTTCAGCCGCTGGGCGGAGAGTTTGATGGGGGTCAGCGGGTTTTTCACCTCATGGGCGATCCGCCGGGCCACCTCACGCCAGGCCACCATGCGCTGGGCTTTCTCCAGTTCGGTGACGTCGTCAAACACCAGTACGGCACCCAGGTTCCGGTTGGTATCATCTTTCAGGGTAGAGTAGTGCAGGGAGAAGTGTTTGGGAGCCCCTGCAATGGACGCGGATACCGGCACTTCAATGTGCTGGGCGCCGCCTGCCGCCTGATCATATATCTTTTCTGCGATCTGAAGATAATCCCCCTCAAGAATTTCCCTGAAGTTTTTATCCAGGATTTCGGCGCTGTTCACATCCAGCATGGATTCCGCCGCTTTATTGATGGTGATGATATTGCCTTTATTATCAATGGACACCACCCCGGCGGATATGTTCTTGAGAACGATCTCGATATACTGACGGCTTTTTTCAAGTTCGATGTTCTGTTGCTTGAGCATCTCTCCGGACAGGGCAATCTGTTCCCTGCCCGCAGCCAGCTGTTTGGTCATGGAGTTGAAGGATTTGATCAGGGTCCCCAGTTCGTCATCGGTCTGGAAATCAATCTGGTAGTTCAGGTCGCCGTCGGTGATCCGCTGGGTACCTTCGGCAAATTTCATGATGGGGGTGGTAATGGACTTGGCCATCTGGAATCCGAACCAGATGGCACAGAATACCACCAGCAGGGCCACAATGGTCAGTGCAATATAGTAGGAAATCTGGGCCGGTTTTTTGGTGAGTTTGAGTTGCTGGTATTCCTCAACCCCCTTGAGGATGGCATTCAGGTTTTCGGACAGGTCCGGAGAGACCAGCGTGGTAATTACAATATATCCTTCGGCTTTATCCTGAAGGCTGCCGAAGGGAATGGTGGATACGGTGCGCAGAAATTCACCCGCCTCGATGGTCTGGTACACCGTATGACTGGTCTCCCCCGGAACGATACGGGTGAGTTCATTGGTGGTGAGCAGCCCGAAATACAGGGACTCCAAATCACTTGCCAGCGAGAGGCTGACCCGTTTGGCATCCGTGGTGTACACCTCCACCGCATGACGGTTGAAGGCCCGCTGGATCACCTGGGTATACCGGGTGAGTTTTTCCTGATTCTCCTGTTTCCACAATTCTCTGGAATCAATCTGGAATGCCCCTCTTTTGGCAAAAAAGGCGTTTTTATCTTCGATGTAATCGTAAAGTTTCTGCCCGACGGAAAGGGAGGCGTCCAGGGTTTTTTCCACCGGCGCATTAAACCAGAAGGCAATGGAAGTGGAAATGAACTGGATGGAAAAGAAAAAGAGGACGGTGGTGGGCAGCAGTGCCAGAATGATAAAAGCAATGGTCAGCCGGGTCTTGATCTTTGACCCGAGGATATTGTTCTTTTTCTCGTAATACAGTTTGGCCAGGTTCCGGAACACCAGGAGGAGCAGACTCAGCAACAACAGCAGGTTGATGTTGATGAGAATAAACATGAGCACCGTGGAAGACAGGGGAAAGTCTGTGCCGAAAGGGGTGATCCGCGTCTCAACAATGGTCAGTCCGCCCACGATCAGCAGGATGACCAGGATGAGAATCCCTTCCTTTTTACGCCGGGACCTTTCCCGATTTCTATGTGGGTCGGTTTGGTCAGTCATTTTACGGGGTGTGCAAACCTATTCAAGGATTAATAGGTAAAATTAATCACGTACCAATCGGTGCCGAAATCCCAGAAAGAGACAAAAAAGAAAACGTAGTGCAGGGCGAGGGGCAGGGTGACTTTTTCAAGTTCCGCCTTGATCCGGATCTGGTACTTGTCCCCTTTCACCAACCGGTCCAGGGGGATGACCTTGAGATTATCCACCTCTGTCATCCAGGCCTTTGCCTCTTCAAAGGAGGCGGTGGTCACCGGTTTCTCATCTTTCCATGGACGGGTCACCACATACTCCTTGGTCAGTGAATTGTACTTCACCGAGGACGATATCCGGATGTCGGCAACTTTTTTATCAAAGATGTTGCTGGTGGTTTTATACAGGGATACATAGTAGGTAAACGAGGTGAGGATACCGGTCTGCATGGCGGTTTCCAGCTTTGGCGTAAAGGCATTTTCCACCGTAAAATAGGTGAGCAGATCGTCCCTTGTATTTGCCAGCTTGATATTCACCAGCACCGGGGCGCCGTCTGCAAAGATCCGGCCGGGCAGCATCAGATTGAAACAGATGATGAAGACAATTAGAATGTATTGTTTGTTTTGGGCACCCTTTGGTTTCATTGTCTGTGGTTCAGCTTATATTTTTGCCGGTCCTGTTTCCCAGGCATCCTTGTTGTCCAGAAATGTCTTAATGAACTGGTGATTCAGGGTATGCCCGGATTTATGGGTGATGATATGGCCCTGGATAGGCATGCCCAGCAGGGAAAAATCACCCAGCGAGTCAAGCAGTTTGTGTCGTACAAACTCGTCCGGGTACCTGAGTCCCCCTTCGTTCAGGATTTTATCATTATCGATAACAATGGCATTGTCAAGGCTTCCGCCTTTTCCCAGGCTGAATTTTTTTAAAAGCTCAAGGTCTTTTATGAATCCAAATGTCCTTGCCCGGCTGATTTCCTGTTGAAAATTGTTTTTTGCCCTGTCATAGGTCATTTTCTGGACACCGA
>JAKSBB010000590.1 GCA_022361315.1 Desulfobacterales bacterium | reverse complement strand
CACCATGCCTGCGCCCTCTGCCCCGGCGAGATCATTGAAATGGACCATCTGCCCCAGGACCTTGTGGCGGCGGTTCACGCGTCCCGGCCGGCAGCGGCGGCTCCCCCCTTGGCCCAGCCATCCGGACAGGCGACGGAAAAAGAGCGGATACTTTCCATCCTGGAGCAGACCGACTGGAACAAGGCCAAATCCGCCCGCCTGCTCAAAATCAGCCGTGCGACCCTGTATACGAAAATACTGAAGTACGGGCTTACCCCCGAGAGCTGAACAGGCCCGCGCAACCCGCTGCCGGCGCATATCGAATTTTAGCCGTCACTGCCGCCGCCCGGTTCCCATGAACCGGTGCGGCGTTTCTTTTGTCCTTTCCCGTTCCACAATTCTGCCTATACACATCTGTTCAGCCATACATTCAATTGAACATGCCGGCAGGATTGCCGCCACCGCGCGACACCCCATTTAACCACTTGATATATAAGTCAATACAGACACAAACAAGCCCCTGGTATGCTTCTTGGAATATCATCTTACCGAAAGTCACATTGCTTTGATGATTAACCAAAGACGTATTGAACAAAAACCAAGGAGATTACCATGATCAATTCTATATCCAACGCATCTCGTTCCCTATCCGTAACATTTACCCTTGCTGCCCTGGCGGCCATCCTGCTTCTGGGGGCAGCACCGGCCTCAGCCGTGGATTTTGCCTCCATCACCGTCTACAACTGCAGCAACTCAGACGACGGGGTGGATGTCTTTTCCTATAACCTTAATGATGACGATAAATCATTCTCCTACGATTCCGCCAGTGTGGGCAAAGGGAGCAACAGAACCTTCTACTGTGAAGGCAGCGAGGGCTGCCACCTTCAGTACGCCTCCCTTTTCGGGGATGATGTCTGGGAAGAGGCGGGCAACGGGGAAAAACGGTACGTTCTGTCCAAGGCCTCCGGGTTTCTCGGCTTTGTCGCCACCATTTATGTGGGCAGCAGCACTGCTGTCTGCTCAAAATAATCCACAATATAACTTTAGTAGAGGAGTTACCCATGAATACCCTGAAATCCAAATCATTGCGTCCCCTTATCCTGTCCCTTGCCCTGGCAACCCTTATTCTGCTGACGGCAGCCCCGGCCTTCGCCGGGGAGGTCAGCACCTTCACCGTATACAACTGCAGCAACTCCGATGATGGGGTGGATGTCTTTTCCTATAACGCCGATGACACGGATCTGGCGTTTTCCTATGACTCTAACAGCGTCAGCAAAGGCGGCAGTCACACCTTTTCCTGCGAAGGCGATGGCTGCCAGGTTCAATATGCCTCCCTTTTCGGAGATGATGTCTGGGAAAATGTGGACAAAGGCGACAAAAGATATGTCCTGTCCAAAGCCTCGGGATTTCTGGGTTTTGTCGCTACGATCTATGTAGGCAGCAGCACTGCCGTTTGCTCAAAATAAGTGACCGGAGAACCGGAAAGGAGAACAAGATGAATAAACGTATCAAAAACCGACCAGGTTTCCCGGCAGCCGCGGTCCTTGCAACCCTGATAATGGTGTTACTGGCAGGAGCGGCGCCGGCCCTGGCCGGCGGGGGCGACGGCTACAACAGCGTCACCATCTATAACTGCACCAAGGGCGATGGGGTATCCGGCACAGACAAAGACATCGGTGTGCTTTATCTCACCATGAAAAGCTACAATGCCTGGGATGATGAAATGAAATGGGCATTCACCGCAGTGGGGCAGACCGGCGTTGTCCAGAACGTGGATCCCGGGGAATCCGCCACCCTGAACTGCCTGCAGAAAGAAAACTGGTTCAGCAGCACCACCTATAATTCATGCAAGGTCCTGGTGACAAAAACCAGTTTCCCCGACTCTCTGGAAACCCTGTCCGACGGCAACACCTACTATTTCACCGGGCTGAGCACCAGTGATGCGGGAACCTTTGAAACCAGCAAACCCAGTTATTGTGATTAAAGCGGGGGAAGCTTGGGCGCCCGGTTGCCGGGAAAACTCAAGTGACCACAATTCAATTTAAAGGAAGGTGTAATATGAAAACGTTTATCAAGGCTACAATAGCATTAATGGCCGTTCTGGTATTGATCACCCCCTCTTATGCCTGGAACTCGTACAACGAATCCAACGGCACACTTACGGTTCAGAACAAAAACTGCGGGGATTGGGATTTTCACATCTATGCAAATGAATCGGGCTGTACCGTAAAGGAGGATTATCAGATCAAGAACGGCACCACCGCCAGTTTCACCGTTGTCGACACCTTTGACTCAAATCGCCAGAACGCCTATGACCAGAATTATACGGTGACTGAGACATGTGAATATGCCGTTGAGGCTATCGGAGAAATCATGGGCGGATATAACTATTCAGCCGGAGATACCGTGGTCTGCGAAATGAAGAGTTCATCCATCTTCTTCAAGGCATGCAGATGCAATTGATGCGAATCCCGGGGGAAGCCCATTCTCAAACCTGGCTTATACTTCCGCCGGCGCTGTGGTGAATTTCGGGGCTCAATCAATGACACAGAATTTTGAAAATTCCTTAGGGCGGCGTGGTTAAGCAGAGGGCAGCGGTTTGGAGACTTTCGGATATGGACACTCCGGAATGAATCTCCAGCCGCTGTCTTCTTTCTTTTGGCATAGTGGCAGATTATTCATCCGGATATGAAACACTTCGCGGGGTCTTTATCCACGTTTTCAGCGATTGAACAATCTCTTCTTCTTCAGCACTGTCGAAAAGAACATCAGAGCCTGCGCAACAGACAGTTCTACCGCAATACTTGCAGGGAATATGATCGAAAAACAGCTTCGGATCAGTTGAATTGATTTTATAACATTTGGGGCAGATGAATCTCATTATGTGATCTATTTTTATCAGCGACTTTTTCAGTCTTTCATGACTTGGTTTATATTCTATTTACACGATTTTCTAACGCCCAGTCCCACTTCAGTGACTTTTTGCATATTTTATGCGGTGATATCTAAAACTCTTCGCCGTACTACCTAATTGTTACAATTGAGATACATGATTGGATTAGAATTTCCGCGATTGAAATAGTTTTCAACAGACTTAAACCTGAATCTGTCACGGATACTGTTCGGGGCCAAATTTCCAATGAACTCATATCGGCCTTCTAAACTCTTCCCTTTTTCACGTTTAATGTTTTCATTTCCTTCACGGACACTATAGGTCTTGCCTGCTTCATACCAATGAAGAACTTCGTAAACTTCTTGAACAATACCACCGTATATTGAGAAGGCGTATTTTGCCTTTCGGGCGTTTTCTGGATTTAATTTCCACTGGCCCCGGGTGTAGTCATATAATTCCATTTCTGACATTGAGTGTCTGAATGCCTGGTTGATTCTGATGAGAATTGCTGGCACATCTATTTCTACTGGCTGTCTGTCGTATGCAGAAGACACCTGGGCCAAACTCATTCGACCATAGGTTGAACTTTTATAGCCTGATTGGATATTGGTGAGATTTTTAATTCCAATCAGATCAATTATTGAGGCTTCCACTCGAAGGGCCGCTTTCTCATCAGGTAATCCATGAATGAGAATTTCAATTTTAGGCTCAAGTCCTTGTGCCCGAAGCCTTTGTATGTAGGAAACTTTTTTACTGTCGCTTTGATCTTCTAAATGTGCAAAAGCCCGGTTCCCTTTACCTTTCCCAACGTAAAAAATCTCACCCGTAGTGGGATGTGAATATAAGTATACATAATTTTTTAATTCAT
>JAKSBB010000512.1 GCA_022361315.1 Desulfobacterales bacterium | reverse complement strand
GGCCGGTTGAAGATATTATCCGGGATATCGATCTGATATATACCTATGTGGCCCGTATCCGGGAAGTGGTGGATCCCGGACTCCCCAGTGATCAGGAGAGGATTAACGCCCTTTACAACACCTTCGAGGTTAAAGACCGGGTGGCGTTCAACGCTGCGCTGAACTGGTATATTTCCGGCATGGCCTCCATTTTTCTGCAGGATGCCAATTCCCTGATTATGCGGCCGGATGAACTGGTGACTGTGCTTGAATATGTCCGGTCCTGCTTTCCCGAGGTGGAACGGATTACAAGCTACGCCAGAAGCCATACCATCCTCAGAATAAAGGAAGACGACCTTGAACGGATCAGAAAGGCCGGGCTGAACCGCATCCATATCGGTATGGAGAGCGGCTCCGACCAGGTGCTGAAAAATGTCATCAAAGGGGTGAGAAAAGTCGATCACGTTCAAGCCGGTCTTCGGGTGAAGGCCGCGGGGATGGAGTTGTCCGAATACATCATGCCCGGACTTGGCGGGGTCGGCCTTTCCATTGAACATGCGCTGGAGACGGCTGCCGCCCTGAATGCCATCAATCCGGATTTTATCCGCATTCGCACACTGGCTGTGACCTCCGGTACCCGGCTGGCCGAGCAGGAACGGCAGAATCAATTTGAAAAGCCCAGCGATGCCATGATGGCCAAGGAACTGCGTCTGCTGCTCGAAAGCCTGGACCAGATCACCTCCCAGATTAAGAGTGACCATATTCTGAACCTGTTTGAAACCCTGAATGGCCGGATGCCGGAAGATAAAGAACGGCTGATTTCGATCATCGACAGTTTTTTCGCCCTGCCCGAGGAAGACCGGGTGATTTACCAGGTGGGACGGCGGATGGGGTTTTTCAGGGGACCTGAAGACCTGGAATCCAGTCCCCATATCGAGCAGGTCCGTAATGCATGCAAACATTTTGGGGTCACCCACGACAATGTGGATGAGATTATCGACCAGTTGATGAAGCGTTTTGTCTGAACTCCTCTATATCCACGTTCCTTTCTGTCTGAAAAAATGCCGCTACTGCGATTTCTATTCGGAAACCGGTGTCGGTAACATCCCCGGGTTTGTTAGCGCCCTTAACAAAGAAATTGAACGCCGGGCTGCAGCGACTCATGACGGGGGCGCAGGACAGCCGCAGGCCCGCACCGTTTATTTCGGCGGCGGCACCCCATCCCTGCTGCCCCTGAAATCCATTGAAGGCATTCTGGAAACCATCCTGAACAACTATCCCCTTGTCACTCAGCCGGAAATTACCCTTGAGGCCAATCCGGGCACTCTGGATCTGGCCTATTTAAAGGGACTGAAAGCGCTGGGTGTCAACAGGCTGAGCATGGGGATTCAGTCTTTCCGGCCGGAAAAACTCTCTGCTCTGGGCAGGATTCATACGTCAGAAGAGGCGGAAAAGGCAATCGACTATGCCAGGGCGGCCGGTTTTGATAACATCGGTCTGGACCTGATCTTCGGGCTTCCGGACGAGTCTTATGCCGACTGGTTGCAGGACCTGACAAAGGCGACGTCTTTTGCACCGGAGCATCTGTCCTGTTACATGCTGACCCTTGAACCGGGAACCGCCCTGTTTGAGGCGTATGAGGCCGGCGGCTTCCGGCCAATGTCTCCGGATCGTCAGGTGGATTTGTTCTCTTTGACCTCTGGATATTTGACGGATGCCGGGTTTGATCATTACGAAATTTCAAATTTTGCAGGGGCTAAAAGCCTTCGTTCCAGACATAATTCGGGGTATTGGCAGATGTTTTCCTATGACGGATTCGGTCCGTCTGCCCATTCCCTTCGATTTAAAGACGGATGCAAAAATACACCGGAGAGGTTTTGGAACCTGTCTGATTTGAAAGTTTATATGACCCGCCTAAAAGAGGGACACCTGCCCGCGGCGGACCATGAACGTATTTCACCGGAGCAGCAACTGCTGGAGATGCTGATGATTCGCCTGAGGACAATCGAAGGGGTGGATATCCGGGCGTTTAACCGGATATCGAAGGTGCCGTTTTCCGATTTGTTTTCATCTCTGATTGACGCACTGGCGCGTGAGGGGTTCGGCAGGGTGACTGCCGATGGAGAGGCCTTTGCACTGACCCGGGCGGGCTGGGCCCGCCTGGACAGTATTGTTGAGGTGTTTGCCGGGTCCCTGTAAGTGAGGGTGTACGGCTTAAAGTTTCTTTCTCAGCTGGCGGTGATCCCCCACACGGATGGTCAGGTGAGTGCTGTCGAAATATTCAATCAGGGGGATAACAAATTTCCTTGAAATCCCGGTCATGTCTTTAAATTCCGGGGTGGTAATCTTTTCATTGGCCTTGAGAAAGTCGATCAGCTTGGATTCAAGATCACTGATGGCATCTGCATCAAAGAAGAGGTCGTCTTTGGT
>JAKSBB010000124.1 GCA_022361315.1 Desulfobacterales bacterium | reverse complement strand
TGACTTGCTGATAATTTATGGATTAATTACGGATTGTAAGATAAAATACAGATTGTATAACCTTTTTCCAGTGGGGAGTTTGCATTGCTCTGTTTCATGAGACGCACAGATCCGGACCCATTCGACCACATGAGTGACCAGTACATGTGGGGTTCCGGGAATGGAACTATGCAAGCCCTGGCCGGTTTTTGTATGGCTTCCGGCACATCTGGAATACGGTCTTCTTTAATTAAGTTTTCTTTCAGATCGGTTCGGCAACAAGGGCCGAGGTAGGGGGGGGAGTGTTTCGTTATATGGATAATCTTGATGTCAAAGAAAATGACTTAAAAAAAATCAGGATAGAACTGGGGTTGACGATCACTGCGTTATCGCGGCTGGCCAATGTCAGTACCAAGGTCATAAGTCAGACGGAGCGAATGCTGACAAACCCGACCCAGGTAACCAAAAGTAAAATCGTAAAAGGTCTCAACCTTGCGGTATCCGGCGATGAAGAAAAGATTGAATACAGCCGGGTATTCCCCAATGACGACCTTTGAGATGACCGCCAATCCAAACCTTGGGGTAAAGGATGTATAAAGAATACTTTTTAATGCAGAGCGAGCCTTTCGCACCGTTTCCATCTCCCAGGCTTTTCTTTAAGTCCAGGGTGCATGAAAACGCCTGGAAAAATCTGGTCTACTGCCTTAAGCGCAAAGAGCCTGTGGTGATGACCGCAGGTGAATACGGCACCGGAAAAACGCTTCTCTGTCTGAAGCTTATTCAGTTTATGGAGAAAAATAATGTCACCCCCATGGTTTATATCCCCAGCCCGGGGTATTCTTTCTCCATGCTCCTTGAAAAAATTGCACGGGAACTCGGGCTTCCCGCAGATGCCGGAAACCTTGAAGAAACCCAACGTTTTATTTACGAATATTTTGAGAACGATCCCCCTGAAAGAAATCGTTATATTTACATTATCATTGATGATATTCAGGAGTTTGACCATGAATTTGTTGCCGGTCTGACCCGCCTGATTACCTATAACAATTACGGATATTTCCCATTACGCCTGTTCATGTTCGGCCATACTGGTTTTTTGAAAAAACTTGACGAACGAAACCTGGTCTCATTTCGTCAGCGTATCAAGCGGGTGCCGCTTCAACCCCTGGGGGTGCCTGAGGTGACGGAGTATATTTACTTTCGTCTGATTGCCTCCGGTGCATCCGGAAGCCCGGTTTTCAATGAAACGGCCATTGAACTGATTACATCCGCCAGTAAAGGCCTGCCGAGGCTCATCAATAAGATCTGTGATTCCAGTCTGCTGATCGCTTACAAAAGAAGGGCCAATTTTATTGATGAACATATCGTGTCGGCTGCCCTTGTGGATGCCGGTTTAGCTGCAGAACCGGACCACCCGTCTGACAGGGATGCCATGAGAGAGGTAAGTGTCGCATCTGCGCCCCAACCTGCACCGCAGCCCGGGCCTCAACCCGCAGCTCAACCGGCAACTCAAACCGAAGCGACCCCTGCGGCAGAACCCCGGCAACGGTCAAGGCGGGTGGTATCTGCCCAGGCCGTCCACCCCCCTGATACACCGGTGCCTGTATCGCCCGCGGCAAATGGTGTTGCCGCAACTGCTATGGATGGGGTGGCGCAGGAACCGGTACCCCAACAGCCACGGATGCGTGCAGAAGAGCTTTTTAAGAGTTCTGCCGGAGAAGGGAAAGAAAAGCCAAAGAAAAAGAAGCAAAAAGAACTGAAGAAATCACAGTTGATTGATGGGAAAACAGCCATGATCGGTTTGCTTATTGCCGTCATTATCCTTTTGTTGCTCTTTCTGATCAGCGGCAGACCCTTGCCCGTAGGGGCCATGGAAAATCTATCTTCACAGAGTGCCGTAATCATGAGGTCCATACCGGAGGACGGAACGCGGGCCGTGGACGTCCTTGTCACAAAACCGGTTGTCAGGCGCGATGATAAAAGCGATAATAGTTTGCGACTTCCCCCGATTATGGATGCCGGGTTGACCCCTAATGACCGTGGTGTAAGAACCCTTCCGGGGGTGGCACCGGTAATCTTCAAATCAGTTGAACCGTACAATACCAATGCAAACGGATAAAGAATGCTATGGGGCATGAATCTTCACAGTCATACTATTTGAAACAGTTCCTGAAAGGGCAAAAAGATCTGAGCGATGGGTCCCAGGATCAGGCCGGGCAGAATTTTAGGGAAAGCTTTCTGGCTGCCGCAAAAGCCAAGGAAGCCCCCGCGCCTGAAGTTGAATCTGCCCCCCCCCATGAAGATGACTTTGTGGCCGTTGCTTCCGAGCAGGTCTCGCAGGAAAATACAGAGTCTGCTATTCCTGATTCAGCACCGTCTGTTCCCAAAGACCGGTTTCTTTGGGATACCAACATAAAACGGTTTCCTGAGGATGAGTTGCCTTTCCTTTCCCAGACATCCATCAAGCAGCTGGAATCAAATTTCAGGGAATTGATGATCGTCGAGGCCAATATTTTGGCGCTGGAAGAAAAGGCCGGAAATACCATTTATGTATCAAGCTGTTCCGATAAGGCGGGTAAAACCATCGCGGCCGTGAGTACGGCCTATGCCCTGTCGTTTTACTCCGGTAAAAATGTACTTTTGATCGACGGTAACCACCATAATCCTCAGATTCACAGTCTTTTCGGTGTCAGTGAAGGGCCGGGGTTTTATGATGTCTGCCAGGGCAAGGCCACATTGGAAGATGCCATTCTACCGACCCTTCATAAGGGGTTAAGTATCCTCACCATCGGAGATAAAGATTTAGCCGGTATCCGGCAGGAAAGTGTCAGCAATTTGCTGGGGCAGTTGTCCCAGTATTTTGATCATGTGGTCTGTGACGGCGGTTCTGTGATGACCTCTTCTCTGACCTTGAGGGATATTGTTCATTACTCTGCTGCGTTGCTGGTGATCGAATGTGAAAAAACACGGTGGGAGGTGCTGCAGATCGCCGGAGATAAGATTAAAAAAAGCGGTGGTCCCACAGCCATAGGTGTCGTGTTCAACCGTCGTAAATACTATATACCGCGATGGGTTTATAAAATAATTTCTTAAGGGATGATATGAGAGGATTCAATTGCCATAATCGATTGATGGGGATCAAAATACTGGGGATGGGCCTTATGGTTCTCTTCATCCTCGCCGGTTGTGCCCCGAAATATCTGCCGGAAGATTTTGAGAAAAAGTACGAAAGAACCACCTATTCTTTTGACCAGGGGATGTATCCGTCTGATCAGGATCTGTTTTTAGAATACCGGATTCAACCCGGTGATGTGCTTGACGTTGTTTTTCAGATCAAGGCCCAAAAGGCCGAGACATTTAAAATTGATCTTTACCATCGGATCCAGGTAACCTTTCCGGACCTGCCGGAGTTGAACTCCGAACAGAAAATTATGCCCACCGGTGAGATTATTCTGCCTTATGTCGGTGAAGTGAAAATGTTGGGCCTGACCCCTGAACAGGCCACAAAAATGTTGGAGAAGAAGTACGAATATATACTGCTGGATCCTCAGGTGACGGTAAAGGTAACCAATATTGATGTGCGTATCGAGCAGATCAGGAACGACTTGAAGACCGCTGCCAGGGGGTTGAGTAAGCTGGTAAACGTCCGTCCGGATGGGTACACTACCTTTCCCCTGATCGGTGATCATTATGTGGCCCACAAGACCATTGACCAGGTAAACAGTCTGATTCAGGAACGCTATTCAGAGTACCTTCCCGGCATGCAGGCCGATCTCTTCCTTCACGAGCAGGCCGGTTCCATTATTTATATGCTCGGTGAGGTGAACAGTCCCGGTACCTATGAGATTAAGAAGCCTATCAATCTGCTCCAGGCCATTACACTGGCCGGCAGTTTTACGGACAGCGCCAAAATGGAAACCGTTATTCTGTTCCGGAAGCACGAGCAAAAGCTGATTGCCCGACGGGTGAATTTGAAAAATCTCATGACCCTGACGGACAGCCAGGCATTTTTCTTCCTGAAACCGGAAGATATTGTATATATACCCAAAACCCATATCAGTACGCTGGCTATCCTTACAAGAGAAATTGCCAACATCGCATTGTTTAACGGATGGTCCATCAGCGGCGGTACAATGCAGTGGGTGGATGATTTAAATAATTAACGGGCGGATATGATGAAACAAACCAATGATTATTTGAGAAATTTTGTTACCATCTTTTTTGTTCAAAAGACGGCGATATTCTCCGTTGCTTTAACGATCATTGCCGGATCTTTTCTCTTCGCCCTGCTGTATCCGCCCATCTACGCGGCGACCTGTTCGGTGATATTGAAGGGCAGTGTTTCCCTGAAAAGTCCTGAAAGTATTGAAAATGTCCCCACTGATATCTCAAAGATGAGAGAAAACGATATCTATTCGGAAATTGAGATCATCAGAACCAATGTGGTGGCGGAAAATACCGTAGATCATCTTGCGGAAAAAGGGCTTGTTTTCGGACCGATCACCACGGAAAGGGAACGGCGGGCCGCAGTCTCGTCCGTTATGGCCAGCATCCTTCCAAGTACCAACCCCAGGACTGATACCATAAATATCCAGGCCACCTGGAAAAATCCCGACGATGCAAAGCTACTTTTGGAAACCGTGGTGGATAAGTATTTTGAATACCGGTCTGAGATATTTAAGCCCAAAGAGGCCGAGGCCTTTTTTGCAGACCAGTTAAAAAAGTTCTCCAATGAACTGGAAAGCAAAGAACGCGAGCTGGTACAATTGACCAAGCAGTCCAAAACACCGGATTCCCTGTTGAAGATCCGGAACAACATGACAAATGTCAATGAGCTGGAAAGGCAGTTGCTGGCATTGAACCAGGAGTACTTTGACCAGAAGTACAGGGTGGCCCTGATGGAAAAGGATCTTGCATCCAATGACACCACCTATTTCAGCTATCTTGGTGATCCCCGAATCAACGACATGTCCGGCATGGTTATGGAAATTGTCCGCCAGCGGAATATTGCTGCCAGAACCTTTCATCCCCAAAGCAAAAAGATTCAGAACTATAATAAACAGATCTCAGCTGCATTTGGTGACTTTAAAAAAGAAGTGGGGAATTACATTTCGGCGGAACGGGTGAAGCTTGAGAATATCGGGCAGAAAATAGGGTTTCTGGAGGAACGCATTCAGCAGTTGAGAAATGAAAATATGGGGCTGTATGAGTCCTCTACCCAGGCCAAAATGCTGGCCAGGCAAATTGCAGTTCTGGAAGATTCCTATACCACCTTTACCAAACGTTTGGAAGAGGCTAAGATATCCAACAATTATAAGAACAATAACCTGTTTACCGTAAGTCTTCTCACCCGGCCGGAAGCCAGGCGGGCACCTGTGTTTCCGGATAAGAAGAAGGTGATTTTCTTCGGCCTGATGGGAGGGATTATTTTCGGGATCGCTGCCGGCTTTACGGTTGAGTTTTTTAACCACACCTTTAAGACACCTGAGGATGTGGAGAATAATACGGATATGGTGTATATTTTCTCGATACCAGAGTAAGCGAGGCAGTCTTATTATGCGTCCAGTGAAGGGAATTTTGCGATGACAACTCCCACAACTCCTCCGGCCAAGCGGCCTGCCGCCGGGTATTATACCACTTCGTTCGCCGTTAACCGGATTTTCAACTTTGTGCTAGGGATTTTCTTTCTTCTCCTGGCATCACCGCTGTTTCTCGTGCTGTTACCTCTGGTCTGGTATGTGAACGGTTGGCCTGTGTTTTACGCAGGGATCAGGATGGGACGAAATAAGAAATACTTTGTCATGTACAAACTGCGTACCCTGCCGGTGGACTTTGAGAAGCAATATGACGCCCATCTGGTATCTTATCAACACGGGTATAAACTGCCGTGGTTCTGTCGCTTCATGAGAGATACCCGTCTGGATGAACTGCCCCAGCTTCTCAATGTCATCAAAGGGGATATGGACTTTATCGGTCCCCGGCCGGTGAGACCCTCGGTCTATAAGTCCATTTGCTCCGAAATCCGCGCCTATGATAAACGATTTTTGGTAAATCCCGGGCTGGTGGGCTATTCACAGTTGTTTACCCCCCACAGCACCCCCAAACGTATCCGCTCTTTCATCGATAATCGTGCGTCAAAGTATAAAAAGAGCCTGGCCTTTGATTTTTTTATCATCTGTCTGGCCGGATTCGGGGTTATACAGAAAACCATTCGGATGCTCTGCCGGATGGTGTATCTATTTGTCATGGACAAACTTTTGAAACGATACGCCAACAAGCGCGGTCTGGACCGGATGACACAAACCAAGGGTGAAGTCTACTTTTGCAATTCGGACCAAAGTTATAAAGATTGCTTTCTCTCCCACGGAGATCC
>JAKSBB010000874.1 GCA_022361315.1 Desulfobacterales bacterium | reverse complement strand
GGCATGCCCAGTCCCAGAAAGGAGAGGGCTGCCTCACTCATGACGGCGTTGGCCACCTGGATGGTGGAAATCACCATTACCGATGTCAGGGAGTTGGGCAGGATATGGCGGAACATGATGGTCCATTTGGGCAACCCGATCACCCGGGCCGCCTCTACGTATTCCTTGTTCTTTTCCCCCATGACCGAAGCCCTTATGGTCCTTGCAAACATGGGCCAGTTGGACAGGCCGATGATAATGGTCAGCAGAGGAATGGCAAGGCGTTCAAAGCTGCCCAGCCCGAATATCACCTGGAAAATGGCCGACATGAATATGGCCACCATCAGGTACGGAAAAGAGAACTGGATGTCCGCCAGCCGCATGAGTATGGCATCGGTTTTGCCCCCTAGATAACCGGCCAGAAGGCCCACCACAATGCCGATGACGGCCTGCAGGGCCACCGCCCCAAGCCCGATGATGATGGAGGTCCTAAGACCATAGAGCATGGTGGAAAGCATGTCACGGCCCTGGTTGTCCGTGCCAAGCAAAAAGCCACTTTCGCCTTCATCCATCCACACAGGTGGAATTTCGGAGTTCATGATGTCTATATTTGCAGCATCGTAGGGATTCATGGGCGCAATCCACGGTGCTGTTAAAGCCGCAAGAATAAATAAGGTCAGGACAACGAAGGAGAAAATCGCCACCTTGTCCCGCTTAAAGCTGTACCAAAAATAGGATTCTTTAAATTTTTCAAGTTTAGTTTTCATTTTGTCCCTGTAATTCTGACGGTGGGATTGATGAAGCCGTAGAGAATATCCACTACCGTATTAACAAATACAAACAGACAGGCCACCACCACAAGGTACGCGATGAGCAGCGAGATGTCCGCCCGGTGAACCGCCTCCAAGAACATGAATCCCATGCCCGGCCACTGGAATACCAGTTCCGTTAGCAAGGTAAAGGCGAACATGATGCCGATCTGGACCCCGAACACCGTGATGACGGGCAGCAGGGTATTTTTAAAGGCATGCACCAGCCAGACCCGTGCCGGGGGAAGCCCCTTGGCCCAAGCGTATTTAATATATTCGGTTTCAAGCACCTCCATCATCTCGGACCGGATCAGGCGGATGAAGAGGGGAAGCATCAGGGTGGACAACGAAACACAGGGAAGAATCAGATGTTCGATGCCGTCAAGGGTTAGCAGGCCGGTACTCCATATGCCCAGACCGAAGAGGTCCACGGTTTCCCCCCTGCCGTAGGAGGGCAGGACCTGCCAGTGAATGGCAAATAGAAAGATCAGCAGGATGGCCGTTAAAAACACCGGCATGGAGACCCCCAGGGTGGAGAAACTCATGGTGAACCGCGATAGTATACTTCGGGGCCGCAACGCACAATAGACGCCGAGGGGAAGGGATACAAATATAATGATCAGGGCGGTACCGAACACCAGTTCGATGGTGGCAGGGGCATGTTTGAGGATGACCTGCAGGTTGGGTTTATTGTAGAGAAAGGAGCGCCCCAGATCTCCCTTGGTGACCGCATTTTTAACAAACCTGAGATACTGGGTCATAAAGGGGTCGTTCAACCCCATCTTCTCTGCGATTTCAGCCCGTTCCGCCGGGGTAACCCGCTCACCCACCAGGTCCCTTACCGGATCACCGATCTGGTTCTTTATGGAAAAGCCAACCAGACTGATAACCAGCATGACGACCACCGCCTGAATGAGTCTTCTTACGATAAATGCAAGCATGTGTATTTACTTTTCTGTATGTATCGTCCCCCCGGGAAGATCCCGGGGGGACGATTTAAGGTTGATGCCTAAAGGCGAACCCTCAAGGCTTATTCGATGACCAGGTCACCGAAATAGGGGAAGTTCATTACGTTGAGAACGGGTCTCAGCTGAACATTTTTCTTGGTACCGTAGGAAAGGTTCTGCCAGTGGTAGGGAACGAAGGCAGCGTCGTCATAGAGAATCTGTTCCACTTCCTGGAGCAGTGCGGCACGTTTGTCCAGATCGGTTTCAGACTTGGCCATATTTACCAGTTCGTCAACCTTGGGGTTACAGTATACACCGGAGTTGTACTGGCCAATACCGGTTTCGGGATTGGGGCACATGGTGAGAAACTCGGAGAAGTTGGCAGAGTCTTCTGTATCAGAATGCCATCCGATCATCATCATGTCGGCTGCTTTGGCGTCAAACTCATTCCAGTACTGGGCCTTGGGCATGGTTTTCAGGTTAACCTTGATACCGATTTTACCCAGCATCTGAGCAGTGGCTTCGGCGATCTTGGCATCGTTTACGTAACGGTTGTTGGGGGCCATCATGGTGATTTCGAAACCATTTTCATAACCGGCTTCTTTCATCAGGGCTTTGGCTTTTTCCAGATCATATCTGGGCTTCAGGTTCTCTTTGTAACCGGCGTAGCCTTTGGGACCCTGCTGGGCAGCAACAGTGGCGGTGCCTTTCATGATCTTTTTAACGATACCGGTGTTGTTTACAGCGTGAACAACAGCCTGGCGGACGCGAACGTCTTTGAAGGCTTCAACGCGTTTCTGGCTCATCTGGAAGGTGATGATCCGGCTACCGGGGATGGCAACCAGTTTAACTTTGTCGTCTGCATGGATTCTTCTGAAATCCTGGGGGGGAACCGGAGAGATGTAATCTACATCACCGGACAGAAGGGCAGCAACACGGGTGGCGGCTTCTTTGATGGGGGTCAGAACGATTTTGGAAACGTTGCCCGGAGACTTGGTGTCCCAGTAATCTTTAAGTCTTTCCAGTTCGAGAACAACGGTGTGCTCACGTTTGGTGACCCGGAAGGCACCAGTTGCGGAGAGGTTGTTCAGGGCAAAGGATTCGCCGATTTTCAGGAGCATGTCCTTAGGCTGGCCGTTGGCATCGGTACCTTCATAGAACTTGGAGTCCATGGGGAAAAAATAGGTGGCCATGTTCAGCAGAAGGGCGTAGGGTTTGTGGGTCTTGTAATCAACGGTGTAGTCGTCAACAATGTAGCAGCCTTCGAAGGGCTCCAGCAGGCCTTTGAAGTCAACGGATTTTTTCATCCGGTCAAAGGACCACTTGACGTCTTTTGCGGAAAAGGTATTCCCGGAATGGAACTTAACGCCTTTTCTCAGATGAAACCGCATGGTCAGTTCGTCGATTCTTTCCCACTTGGTTGCCAGGCGGGGCTCAAAGGTCAGTTCCGGTGTCCAGCGTACCAGGGGATCAGCTACCCAGTGAGACAGCATCAGCATGCCGCCGGAAAGCTGCACCTGAAGATCCAAAGATACAGGGTCTGCATCCAGGCCGACCTTAAAAGTTTTTGCGCCGGCAGAGGCACTGAATGACAGCGCGATCATCAGGCTTAGCAGCAAATACGTAAATTTTTTCATCCTATCCTCCAAATAAAAGTTATACTTCTTTGTTGGAAAGACACCTGCGTCCCTCCAACGGTCTGGTCTTACAGCACATTTTAATTTGCAAAATCAAATAATAGACCTAACAAAAAAAGTTGACCCGGTCAAGTAATACCTCATGGCGTCAACTCTCTAATTTACTGAATTTTATGCAAATAAATACGCATAAATCGCTTAAATTATGCATTTTTTCAGTTCATCAATTTGGCTTTCACCATAAACAGCCACCTCATTTTTTCTTAACAAAGCTGTGGTAATACCCACACCCTCAACCAGTTTACCCCGAAAGCTGCCGTCGTATATTAATGCAGATCCGCATGAAGGACTTTTTTCCTTGAGCAGGGCAAACCGGATGCCATGCCGGTTTACAAGATCAAGGGCTTTTTTTGCCCCTGCCACAAAGGCATCGGTCACCTCCCCTTCCCCTGTGATAATCTTAGCCTTTCCCCCGAGAACGTCTTCTGCACTGCCACCGGAAATCTCTGCCGGCGGCCGGGGTACCGGCAGGCCACCTTCGACTTCCGGGCAAAAGGGAATGAGCCGACCTTCCGAAACCAACCGCTTTATATAAGGATGATCTAGGGGTTGCGATTTGCCATCATACCGTACCGCCTCGCCCAGGAGGCAGGCTGAAATCAATATCTTTTCCATAAACAACGTTATACCAACGATTCCTTCATTTGTAAAAAAAATCATTGACTACACCCCAAATTAGTGCAATGAATGAGTATTCATTATGAATAAACTGGCATTACCGGGAAAAACCATATTGAACCTCACACAGAAAAACAGCTTATTGGCAATGAATTCAAATATATCATTGCAGACGCCTATCCAACCCACCCCGAGCGATGCCGAACCATCAGGAATGAGGATGAATTCATCTCTGATTTTTTGATACTGTGAATTTTAGATATAGTTATTTTAATAGAATCATCAGGAGGCACTAAAACATGGCACAGGTTATTTCCGACAGACGGGACATTGAATTTGTACTTCATGAACAACTCCAGGCAGAAACCCTGGCGGATCTGAATGAAGATTTTGCAGATTTCAACAAGAAAACCATTGATATGGTCATTTCCGAAGCCAGGCAGCTTGCCGTCAAGGAACTGCTTCCCGCGTCCAAGGAAGGGGATGAGCAGGGCTGTAAGCTTGAGAACGGCGAGGTAACCACACCGGACTCTTTCAAACGTCTGTTTGAGATTTTTACCGAAGGTGAATGGCTGGCTCCCACCGAAGATCCGGAATGGGGCGGACAGGGCATGCCTTACACCGTGGCCTCTGCCGCTGCCGAATATTTCAACGGCGCCAACTATCCCTTTATGATGTACCCGGGTCTGACCCAGGGCGCCGGTCACCTGGTGGAGCATTTCGGTACCCAGGAGCAGAAAGACATCTACCTGAAAAACATGTACACCGGCAAATGGTGCGGCACCATGCTCCTCACCGAGCCCGGCGCAGGGTCCGACGTTGGGGCACTCACCACCAAAGCCATTCCCAACGGGGACGGCACTTATAACATCGTGGGTGAGAAAATTTTCATCTCAGGTGGTGAACATGACCTGGCTGAAAATATTATCCATCCGGTTCTGGCCAGAATCGAAGGCGCCCCTGCCGGCACCAAGGGTATTTCCCTCTTCCTGGTTCCCAAGTTCCGCGTGAATTCCGACGGTTCTCTGGGCGATTTCAACGACGTGATCTGCACCGGTATCGAACACAAGATGGGCATCCACGGCAATTCAACCTGTTCCCTGTCCCTGGGTTCCAAGGGCGCCTGTGTGGGTACCCTGCTGGGCGAAGAGAACAAAGGCATGAAGGCCATGTTCCTCATGATGAACGCTGCCCGTCTCCTGGTGGGTTTCCAGGGATTCGCCTGCGCCACCACCTCCTACATGTACGCCCTTGACTATGCCAAAAACCGTATCCAGGGCCGCGACCTGAAAGACATCATGAACCCGGATGCCGAAGCTGTATCCATCTTCCGTCATCCTGACGTGAGACGCCAGCTCATGATGATGAAGACCAACGTTGAGGGCATGCGCTCCCTGCTCTACTACGTCCACTACTGCTCAGACATGGCCAAACATGCCCCCACTGACGAAGAAAAGGCCAAATACCAGGGCTTCGTTGAAGTCCTCACCCCCATTGCCAAGGGCTACGTCACCGACCGTTCCTTTGAGGTCTGCTCCCAGGGCATGCAGGTATACGGCGGTTACGGCTTCATTGAAGAGTATCCCATGGCTCAATTGCTGAGAGACTGCCGGATCACCATGATCTACGAAGGCACCAACGGCATCCAGGCCATGGATCTCCTGGGCCGTAAGCTGGGTATGAACAAGGGTAAACCCATCATGGACCTGTTTGGTGAAATGCAGCAGACCCTGGCCGCGGCCAAAGGCATTCCCGCTCTGGAAAAAGCCGCCGTCAAGGTGGAAGAAGTCATCAATAAACTGGGCGAAGTTGCCCTGCACATGGGCACCACCGCCATGAGCGACAAATTCCTGGCCGCCTTTGCCAACGCCCATCCCTTCCAGGATGCCACCGGCGACACCGTCATGGCCTGGATGCTGCTGTGGAGAGCTTCCATCGCTGCTGAAAAACTTGAAAAGGCCAAAAAGAAAGACAAACCGTTCTACGAAGGCATCATCAAGTCCCTTGAATTCTATGTGGAAAGCCAGTTGCCCGTCACCATGGGCCGGTTTGCCGCATTGATGAACACCTGTTCCGTGGCCGTGGATATTGAAGACAACATGTTTCCCAGCTAAATAACGGGACCGGTTCCCACAAAAAAAAATTTAATCAGCTATCCTTTTTTTGGGGCTGCCTCTAACGGGGCAGCCCTTTTTTTGTATCCTTATCTTACATCTCCAGCCTTGAATCTTAGCGCTTTAATCATTAGACTAAAATCGAAACTGAACAATCCTGGTGTAAACGTTTAAAAGCTGAAGTAATCGGAAAATGAACACAAGAGAACCTGACCATCTCAACCTGCTGTGCGATCTCACGGATCTCACCGCCATCGTTACGGCTGATGCGGATATTGAAACCTTTCTGGCCGGTGCCGCCGGTCTTGTGGCCAAACATCTCAAAGCCCATGTCTGCTCCATCTATCTGTTTGACGGCAACAGCCGTGATCTGGTCCTCAACGCCACCCGGGGACTGAATCCGGATGCGGTGAACCAGGTCAGAATGAAGCCGGGGGAAGGTCTTGTGGGACAATGCTATTCAACAGGACGGATATTACGTGAAGGCAATGCCCGGGCAAATCCCGGATTCAAATACTTTGCAGATGCCGATGAAGACCCCTTTAATTCCTTCCTCTGTGTGCCCATCCGCAGAGGGGTGGAAAAAGTAGGGGTATTGGTGGTGCAGCACCGGGAAATAGACCATTTCACCTATTTTGACGAACGGGCCCTGAAAACAGCAGCCACCCAGCTTGGGGGCGCGGTTGAAAACGCCCGCCTGATCATGACCCTGCCCGGTGAAACCCCGGACAGGGAAGAGGCCATCACGGGACTGCCCCCCTTTATCCGGGGTAAATCCGACCGGGCCGGTGTGGCCGTCGGCATGATCCGGCCGTCCCGGAAAAACAGGAAGGCCGTGATCCATGAACCCGACACCTCCGGAAAAACGTATACCCTTGAAGATTTCAAAAAGGCCTTAGAAAAGACCACCACAGAGTTAAAAGGTCTTCAGGAAAAGTTCGCCGCCTCCCTGCCGGAATCCGCGTCTCTGATCTTCACGGCTCATTTTATGATGCTCAGGGATAAGAAATTCACCGGCAAGATGGAAGAAAAAATCCGTGAAGGCCGCCCCCCGGTGGAGGTGGTTCAGGAACTGGCCCAAAAGTACATCACCATCTTCGCCGGGAGCCCCCATGCCTACCTCCGGGAAAAAGCCGTGGATGTGGAAGACCTGAGTATTCGCCTGCTGTCGAATCTCAAAGCATCCCGCCAGACGGAGACAACCTCACCGGGCAGCATTGTTGTGGCCGAAGATTTATATCCGTCAGATATTCTGAAATTAACAGCCGACGGTATCCGGGGTATCATTTTGGTGGGCGGTGGCACCACCTCCCATGTGACCATTTTATCCAGATCCCTGGATATCCCTTTGATCATTGCCGATGATCCCGTGCTGCTCCAGTTGCCGGAAACCACCCGGTTGCTCATGGATACCGGCCAGGGCAATATTTACATCAACCCGGACCAGCAGACCCTGGATCTATTCACTGCCAAAACAGAGGCCGAAGCCCAGACTGAAACCCAGACAAAAATCCGGTCCGTTCAGGAAAAAACCCTGACCTGCGACGGGGAGCGTGTCCGCCTGCTGGCCAACATCAACCTCTTAAGTGAAATCCGCCTGGCCAACGAATTAAAAGCAGAAGGCGTTGGGCTTTACCGTACCGAGTTTCCTTTCCTCATCCGCCCCGCCTTCCCGTCTGAAGACGAGCAGTATCTGATTTACAAAAAGCTATTCGATCAAACCGAAGATGGGGAGGTGACCACAGTCCGCACCCTGGATGCCGGCGGAGAAAAAGCCCTGAGTTACGCCGGGTCGCCTAAGGAAGCAAACCCCGTATTGGGACTGCGGTCCATCCGTTTCGCCCTCAAATACAGAGAAGTCTTCGACACCCAAGTCCGGGCCATTCTCCGGGCCGCCTACGGTAAAAAGAATGTCCGGCTGATGTTTCCACTGATCTCATCCATAGACCAATTCCTGGAGGCCAAACAGGTGGTGGCGGATTGTGCACAGGCCTTGATGAAGGAAGGCATCCCCCACGAAAGTGCCATTGATATCGGTATGATGGTGGAACTGCCGTCGGTACTCACCACCATTGACGAGTTTACCCGGCTGGCGGATTTTTTCGCCATCGGCACCAATGATTTTATACAGTATATGGTGGGGGCGGACCGTGCCAACAAACTGGTGGCAGACCATTACCTGGCCCACCACCCGGCGGTGACCCGGGGTATCCGGACCATTGCCGACGCCGCCCGGAAGGCGGGCATAGATGTATCGGTCTGTGGGGAAATGGCCCATGACCCCATTCATATCCCATTTCTGATCGGTGCCGGTATCACCACCCTGAGTGTGGATCCCAAGTTCATCCCCAATGTCCAGAAGACCATCATGGGGATACGGATGACCGATGCCAGGGCCTATGCAGATGAGCTTCTGGACCAGTCCAGAATATCCGAGGCGGCAAAGGTGCTGGCTTCCAGCCCCGGCAGGATGTAAATGCGGATATGCCGGCCGACCGGCGCCCCGATTTAAAAAAGTTCCGTGCATTGGCTAAAGGGTATGCAAAAGTTTCCGTTATACGCATTCCACATCGGAGTTGAATTTACAAAATTTTCACGTTCACCTTGAAATTGATATCGTAATGCTTAATTTGTTAGGCAATACAGCTTATTTATTATAGCTGGAGACAAAATAAAATTAAGGAGGATATCATGAGCAACGAATGTATTCCCCAGCGTATATCAAAGTTTACCCTCGGCATTATCCTGCTCGGCGCAGCCCTCGGACTTGTGGTGATCGGCGTAACCCTGCTTCCCATTATCGGCCTTGTGGCGGCGGTGCCTGTGGCGGCATTGGCCGTTTACTTTTTCAGGGTTCATCTTAACGACCAATGTGAGATTGATTTTTCCACGGAATGACCGCGTTAGATTCGAGTTAGGCCTGAAGGTTTAATACCAAATTTAAAGGGGGACCGGCATTTCGCCGGTCCCCCTTTTTTATTACGCACAACCGGAACTCCGTTTTACACTTTAAATTTGCCCACAATGGCATTGAGTTGCGCGGCCATCTGCTTCAGTTCTTCAGAGTTTTCAGCCACCTTCCGGCTGTCTCCGGAGATTCTTCCTGCGGAATCATTCACAGAGGCAATGTCCTGATTGATTTCCCGGATCACCTCAGCCCCCTGGGTGATGTGGCCGGTGATTTCCTCAATTCCCTGGGCAGTCTGGCCGACATTACCTGCGATTTCCCCGGTGGCCGCGGACTGTTCCTGAATAGCGGCGGCAATG
>JAKSBB010000136.1 GCA_022361315.1 Desulfobacterales bacterium | reverse complement strand
GACGACTTATGCCCCGGCGGCTGGGGCCGGTGTGTGAAATCAACGAGACTAGTGAAAAGCGCTACCTGGCAGAACTGATTGTACCGGACAAATCCCCCTTGATCGGACGGTCCGACATCATCTCCCACGGAGAATCGGAGCTGGGACTCGGAGTAATTGAAATATTCAGAAAAGGCAATATCCTGGACCCGGCCAGGGCAGAGGTGGAAATCCGCCGGGACGATATTATCCTGGTCAAGGGCTCTGCCGAAGCCCTTGTGGCCTGCCTGAACAAAAAAACCCTGGTGCCGGCCCTGGGGGCAGAGAATCTGAACTTCGGATCCGGCCTGAAAGACGACCTGATCATTGAACTGGTGGTGCCACCGGTATCCAGCCTCCTGAGAGCCCCCTTAAAAACCACGGGGCTGAAAAATGATCCTGACATCCAAATCATTGCCATACGCAGCCGGCGTACCCACTACTCCTACCGGAAAATCCGGAAGGTGAGGCTGAAAATCGGTGATATCATCCTGGTCCGCTGCCCCCGGCACAAACTCATGGACATCAGGAAGAGTATGGATGTTATTGTTATCGAAGATGTCCATCATGCCCTGATCGACAGGGAGAAGGCCTGGATGGCCACGGCCATTTTCACAGGTGTTGTCCTGGCCGCCACCTTTGGCCTTGCCGACATCATGGTCTGCGCCGTTACCGGGGTATTTCTCATGACCATGACCCACTGCATGAGCCTTAAAGATGCCTACCGGGCCCTTGAGCCCGAAGTCCTGCTTCTGATCATCGCCACCATTGCCCTGGGTACGGCCATGGAAAAAACAGGGGCCACCCCGCTTTATGCCGGCCTTTTTCTGGATCTGTTTTCAGGACTGGGGCCCGGTGCCATCCTTCTGGGCATGATCCTTCTGGCCAGTATCTCCACCCATATCCTCAGCAATAATGCTACGGCAGTGCTGCTGCTGCCCATTGCGGTTTCCACAGCCTTGTCTCTGGGGGTGAACCCCAAGCCTTTTATTATAGGCATCTGTTTCGGTGCCAGCGCATGTTTCGCCACACCCATCGGCTATCAGACCAACCTTCTGGTTTATGGCCCGGGGGGATACCGGTTTTCCGACTATCTGAAACTGGGGCTGCCGCTGAACATCATGGTGGTGGTAATGGCCGCTATACTGATTCCCCTGGCCTGGCCCTTCTGATCCGATTCATAGAAAGTTCGCAAAACACATCATCCCCCTGCCGGTG
>JAKSBB010000653.1 GCA_022361315.1 Desulfobacterales bacterium | reverse complement strand
GGTAAGTACCATCCACCGCCTGCTCCAGCAGTTCCTGCACCCTGGCAGCCATGGCAACGGCGATTTCAAGACCAATCTCGGGATACTCCCGGACGATTTCAGTAAATTCCTGTTTGTTGATTTCAAGGAGGGTGGTATGGGTTTCGGCCACAAGGGTGATCAGGCGCACCTCATCCAGAAGCAGGGCGGCCTCACCGATGGACTCTCCTGATCTGATGATCTTGCCGCCTGCTTTTTTGGCGGATTTCTGCAGGGAGAGTTCGCCGTCCATAATCAGCACCATGGTATCCGCGACTTCTCCTTCCGTAAAGACAACTTTCCCCGGGGAATAGGTTCTTTTCCTGGAAATGGCGGCGATGGCGGCCAGCTCATTGATACTCAGTTTTTTGAAAATCCGGATCTTTTTCAGACGAAGGATTTTCTCGGGAATGGGTAAATCGGTATTCATATCCTCTTCATTCATAGCATCCTCATTTCCTGTTTCTGCCGCGGCTTGCCGGGCAAATTGCGCAAGATCGGGGTGGCTGCTTCGGGTAAACCGGGACATATTGGCCCTGAACCGGTCGGCCAATCCGGCTTCGATAATACAATGGCCGGCCAGCAGACGGCTCACGGAGCAGTTCCCTTCAAGAAGATAAAGGTATACGCTCTCCGGATCATGTCTGAAATCCGGGAGGTTGAATTTTTTACGGGCCCGGGCCAGGGCCTTGGCCGGATCTGTGCCGTCAATCAGGGGCATGAGCTTTTTCAGCAATGCAGGGGTCATGATCCGGTCCAGAAGTTCCTGGGCATTTGCCCGCTGGCGGGAGTCTTTGGAAAACAGGGTACGGAAGATGATCCTGAATTTCCCGCTGTGGTCCCGGATGGAGAGTATCCGGATCAGGCCTTCGATATTTTCGTGGATTTTTTGTTCCAGGTGCTCTGAAAGCAGGGCCTTGCCCGGGGTGGCCGGCAGACGGTTCAGGGTCCGGCTGACCGCCAGATGGCAGTAACATCTTTCTATCCGGTTTCTGGCAAAAAGGTAGGTATCCTGTTCCGTGATCTCCAATGATTTCAGGAGCCGAAATATACCTTCCCGGATACCTTTCCGGGGCAGGTTCAGGGCCTCGATCAACAATTGCCCGTTACAATGGGGGGCGGTTTTCAGCTTTTCCTCCGCCATTTCCCGGATGGTGTCCGACCGGTCCGCCAGCAGAGGAATGACCTGGTGCATTGTTTGGTCATCGGTGATCTCGGTGACCTCCAGAGCCGCCTGACGGACTGTTTCGTCCGCATGTGTCAGATAGGCGGCCGTGTACCGGGACATGTTTTGACTGCCAAGGACGGACATGGCATTGAGGAGCAATGGGATCAGGAATGGATCTGCACCGGTGTCAAGGAGGTGTTCGAGGCGGCGCACATGTGCTGTGTCTCCGGATTCACCGGCTGCAATTACCCCGGCAGTCCGGTCGTCGTCATCTTCAGACATCAGCCAAGCGGACACCAGGGATCTGTATTGGTCCGGTTGCCGGCCGTACAAAAAGGCTGTGGCATAGGCCCTGACTTCTACCGGCATGTCTGGTGCTGTCATTTCCGGTTTGACCAGGCCGGCCGTATCTGCTCC
>JAKSBB010000559.1 GCA_022361315.1 Desulfobacterales bacterium | reverse complement strand
TTCCCCATGTGGGTAGAAGTATCGGAAAGGCCAAGGCCAAGCTTTTGGTGGTGATCTATTTCTACAAGCGTAACCGGCTGTAATTTCAATTTAAATTAATTCTTTTTCCCCCTTGAATCCCCCTCGGATTTATGTAAGTCTGGCCGAGGCAAAGACACCACACTGCTTCGCTGCTGTTTAGTTCTTACCTGCTGCTGCACTCTCCTTTACAACTGTCCGCTGCCGTCCATTGTTAATCCTAACGCCTAATTTTAAGCCATAAGGAGAAAAATGATGAGCGCTCCAGTTAACATCGGATTTGCCGGCACAGATGCCAGAACCCTGTTGTCCGCCGCCGTTGTCACCCAGACCGGCAGACAGGGAGATAGCCACACGCACAAAGGTGTTGTGGTCCGGGGAATGCCTGCCATGCCCACCATTGCCAATGAAATCTTGGGCTGGGATGTGAATTTCATACCCACTACCGATAATACCGTGGAGAGCTATGCGGAGGCCATTGGAGACGCCATGGAAAAGGGGACGCTGGATTACGTGATCCCCATGCCGGAATCCCTCCTCTTTAACGGCATCGTGGACAGGCTGGAAGACAAAGGTCTGGGCAACAGAATTGCCGGCCTGAGCCGGGCAGGCGCCTTTATTGAAGGGGATAAAATCCAGTGCAAGGAGTTCTGCCGCAAAATAGGCATTCCTGTGGCAGAAGAATGGACCGTGGTGGATGCCAGATCCTTTTCAGAAGTTTCCAAAATGGTCCTTGAATATATCCACACCTATGGCGGTGCCGTTCTGAAATTCCCATACAGCGCCGGAGGAAAAGGGGCCAGAGTTGTTCTGGATACCTGGGAGATGCGCTCGGTGTACGAAGGACTGGTGCAGGATTACAAAAAAACCTACCGCCGCATGTTTAAAAGCAAACCCTGGCCCCTGCTCATTGAATCCCGGATGTCCGGGGTTGAAATCAGCTTCACCATCCTTGTGGACGCCAGGGGAAATTTCAGGGTGCTGCCCACAGCCATGGATTATCCCGAGCGGTTTGAAGGGCCGGCCACCTCAGGCAATCCCATCACCGGGGGCATGGGAAGCATATCCCCCCACCCCTTTGAATCCTGGCTCCTCATGAAGATGGTGAGCGAACTCATTGCCCTGCCTCTGGTGGAAGCACTAAAGGCCTCGGGGCTTCTGCGGCCCTGCATCCTCTACCCGGGGTGTTTTGTATCATTTCAAAGAAGCGGAGAAGGCCTTACACCATCAGCCATCCGGGTCTGTGAAATCAATATCCGCCCCGGAGAACCGGAGTTTCAGCCGGTGATACGACGCCTGAAGAACCCGGGACAACTCTTCGAAGCCATGTTTAAGGGAGAACTGGACCAGGTTGAACCCGAGGTGCGGGAGGACCAGATATCCATTACCACCGCCTTTGTCACCGGCCCCGGCGGCCCGGACGGGCAGAAAGGCTATCCCTGGCGTGTGACCCGCAACGAAGCCATAGATATTGATTTCCCCTACCTGAAAAAAAAGGGACTCCAGGTGGTCCCCTCTGCCATGGGCATATCCGAGGAGAAAGGATTTGTATCCGACGGCACCCGGGTGGTGTACCTGGTGTGCAACGGCACCGTAAAAGAGTCGCCGGAACAGACGGCGCAGAAATTGATGAACAAGGTCAAAACCGCCTATGACGGAAACCGGCTGCGCCTGATCCCCAGGGAGGAGACAAACGGAAACCGGTTTGATTTCCGGCGGGACATCGGCACCGAATACGCGGTTGCCGAGAAAATTCTTCGCACATAATCCAGCCCGAAACCGATGACAAGCCAGAATCCTAAAGGCCTTTGGCTTGTCACATCCCCGGCACTCTGGTATTTATTCAATAATAGATTTTTCTGAGATTCACATTTACAAAAAAATCTTCAGAGCGAAAAATGAGCGGAGACGTATCGTCATCCGCTGCCATACCCTTTTTCCAATTCTGAAGGTACATTGGTTTAATCTTTTTTCATTGGGATGTTATTCATGACAATTACGAAAAAAGCCAGGCGGCGACTCACCCATGCAGCCGTCATCGCTGCTGCAGTTTCGATTTTTGTTTTAACGCCTCGTATCAGTCTTGCCACTGTACCTGAAGCAATGGATCTGACAAGTCTGAGCATCGAAGAACTGATGAACGTCAAGGTAACCTCGGTGGGAAAAAAAAGTCAGAATCTCTCAGAAAGTGCCGCAGCGATTTTCGTCATTTCAGGGGATGATATAAAGCGATCCGGTGTTACGAATATCCCCGATGCCCTGAGAATGGTCCCGGGCCTTAACGTTGCCCGTCTGGATGCCAACAAATGGGCGGTAAATATCCGGGGATTCAACAGCCGCTTTTCATCTCAGCTCCTGGTTCTCATTGACGGCCGCAGCATATACACCCCGACCTTTTCCGGTGTCTACTGGGAAACCAGCGACACCCTGCTGGAGGACATAGACCGCATTGAAGTCATCCGCGGCCCCGGTGCCACCCTTTGGGGGGCGAACGCTGTAAACGGCGTCATCAACATCATCACAAAATCCGCCGCAGACACCCAGGGCGGCCTGATCACCGCAGGGGGCGGTAACTTTGAGCAGGGCTTCGGCAGTGCGAGATACGGCGGTAAAGCCGGGACGCACAGCCATTGGCGGACCTATGCTAAATATCAAAACAGGGACTCACTGGTCTCTGCGGATGGGGATAATGTGGATCAGGACGCCGGGGACAACTGGGATCTCACCCGGGGCGGATTCCGGATAGACAGCACCCCAACCCCTGTGGACCGTCTGACGATTCAGGGGGATCACCATGACAGTAACATTGATCAGACCCTGTACTTTGCGCAGACCACGGCCCCCTATAACGTTGAGACACCGGTGGAAACCAAGTCACAGGGAACAAACATCCTGGCCCGCTGGCAGCGGACATTTTCCTCATCTTCCAACCTGGCGCTTCAGGCTTATGTAGACACCAAAGAGC
>JAKSBB010000702.1 GCA_022361315.1 Desulfobacterales bacterium | reverse complement strand
CGGGGGCTGATACGCCCAGGCGGGCCGGAATCAGTGCCTTTGGTGCCGGCGGCGTGAATGCCCATGTGGTCCTCGAAGAGTATATCAGTACAGAGGTCTCTCCGGATCAGGACAACACCCTCGGGGAAATCCAGGCTACTCCACCATCCGTTTTCGTACTTTCGGCAAGAGATGAGGAACGCCTGAAAGCCTATGCCCTGGCCATGGCGGACTTCCTGGATACAGGCTTGGAAAACGGTGAACTGCCTGACCTTGCCGATATCGCCTACACCTCCCAGGTGGGGCGGGACCCCATGGAAGAACGGCTGGCCATTGTGACGGATTCGACGACTGAGCTCCGGGATAAGCTGAATGTCTTCGGCAGGGAAGGGCGCCGTGAGGACGGTGTCTTCCGGGGCAACGTGAAGCGGGACAAAGAAACCCTGACCCTGTTCACCGAGGATGAAGATTTCGGTGCCCTCCTCGGCAAATGGGTCCGGCAGGAAAACTATCGCAAACTGCTATCCCTCTGGACCAAAGGTCTGGAATTCGATTGGAACCGGCTCCACGGGGAACAGCGGCCCGGGCGGGTCAGTCTGCCCACCTATCCTTTTGCCGAAAACCGGTACTGGATAGAAAGTGATCCGGTATCAGGACGCAGGATACATGCTAAGGTGGCCCGGGCGGCCCATCCCCTGCTCCATGAAAACACCTCTGATTTTTCGGAGCAGCGGTTCTCCTCCGTTTTCACCGGTGATGAGCCTTTCATTACGGACGATAGTGAATTTAAGGTGCTGTCCCCGTCCGTTCAACTGGAAATGGCACGGGCCGCTACCATACGTTCCGCAGAAGGCGTTACGAACGTCGTAATAACGGATGTCACCGGCTTCAAGCCATTGGCCATTGAGCAAGATACTTTGGAAATCCATATCGGCCTGTTCCCGGAAAGTGGCGGAGATCTCGGGTTTGAGATTTATGTCAGGACTGAAGATGAGGCGGATGTATACACCAGCGGTCGGATTGTTCCGGATACTGAGGCCTCTGCAGCCAATGATAAGGTGATTGATCTTGCTGGGGTAAAAGCCGAATGTGAACGTGACCCCATGGATGCTTTGGGTGAATTCGCCATCGGAGAAGGCTGCCTCCGGGAATTGCATCCGGGTAAGGATGTGGCGCTGGCCCGACTGACGCTGCCCGATGAACGGGGTGAGAACACAGAAGCCTTCGGCCTGCACCCGGCAATGATGGACACCGCCCTGAATGTGGCGACTTCACTGATGGATGATACCGATTCGGGGGCCGGATTACAAACACTTGCCTTTGAAATGGACCGGCTCGAGATGCGCAGTGGATGCCTTCCCGACATGTGGGCAGTGATCCGGTGGGACGGGGGAACCGTCCATGTGGAGCTTTGTGATGAGACGGGTACTGTGCGGGTGCGGATGAAGGGATTCAGAGGCCTGGATATTGAACCGGCCGAATCGGCAGCACCGGTGCAGACAGACGAGCCCACAACCCTCATGACCTTTGAAGAGGTACTCAGGAAAGCTGACATTAACGGGGATTCAGGGCACACCGTCAAAACATTACTCTGCGTTCTAAACGAATCAGACAGCCGGGATCAGGTGGCTGCCGTTCTGGAAGGCCTGGCCCCTGAAACGAATTCGGTGATCATCACCATTGACGATGACTATCATTCGGTAATCGAGCAGAACGGTCCGGATGCCGTATTGTACCTGGCAGACAGTGATACTGCCGCAGAGGTTGCCACAGATATCCAGCGTCTTCTGAAGGTGCTGGCAGCGGTGGATAACTCCGCACCGGTCCGTTTTCTCCTGGCGGCCCAGTTACCGGAAGGCCCTGCATTCTGCCATGGGGATTCCTGGGTGGGATTCGCCCGGTCTCTGCCGATGGTCATGCCGAAGCTGCAGTTCGGGGTGATTGTCAGGGAGAAAAACGATGAAGGGGATGTCCTCACCATGTCGCAGTGGGTCAACATCCTCTGGCAGGAACTCCATGCGGGCAACATCGAAAGTGCCGTGTACCGGGGGGATGAACGGTACGTTTACCGGAACCGGGAGATGGAATCCAAAGCGCCGGAACAGTTTAACAGTCTGATCACATCAGGTAACGCCTATATGATTACGGGCGGCTGCGGCGGTCTCGGTGGCTTGCTGGCAAGATACCTGGTAACCACCTATGATATCAATCTGGTGCTGACGGGCAGATCTCCGAAAAATGAAAAGATTCAGCAGTTGTTAGACGACCTCGGGAGTGCAAACCGTTTTGCTAAGGTTGCCTATGTTCAGGCGGACATCTGCGATGCTGCTGCACTGAAAAAGGGCCTCGCCGAAGCCGGGGAGGATTTCCGGGCGGTGGCCGGTGTGATTCATGCGGCGGGCATCGAAAGTGATGGGGATCTTCTGGGCAAAGACAGTGATGCCTTTAACCGGGTGCTCCGGCCTAAGATCGAAGGCTGCCTGGCCCTCGAAGCGGCCTTCGGAGATCAGCCCCTGGATTTTGTCTGCTACTACTCATCCACCTCAGCCGTCCTGGGGGATTTCGGGGCCTGTGACTATGCCATTGCCAACCGGTTCATGGCTGCCTTTGCCCGGTACAAAGCCAAGGGTAAGTCCGCGGTGAAACATATCGCCATCCACTGGCCCCTCTGGAGAGATGGGGGCATGGGCTTTGACTTTGACGGCGGGGCGGAGATGTATTTGAAATCCAGCGGACAGCGCCTCCTTGAAACGGCGGAAGGGACCGAATTGTTCGACCGGCTGATCGCCCGTGACGGATCCCGGCATCTGGTATTGGCCGGCGTGCCCCGGCGGCTCCGGCGGTTTATGGGGCTTGAAAAACCGGAACCTGTTCCCGAAATCTCTGTTGTCCCTGTCACAAGCGGCAGGCGGGCGGAGATGAAGGGGCTGAGCCTGGCCCAGTGCCTGGAAACCGACCTGAAGCTGCAGATCAGCAGTCTGCTGGGGATCGACGTCAACCTATTGGATGCCGATGCCAATCTGGCGGATTTCGGCTTTGACTCCATCCTGTTTGCAAAGTTTGCAGATGCCCTGACAGAATTTTACGGCACAGAGATCACCCCCTCCATTTTCTTCGGAAATCCCAGCATCGAACGTCTGGTTCACTATTTCCTGGAGAAACATGCCGGGTTGATGGAAGGGTTTTATGAGGAAAGCCGGTTAGATACTGAAAACTACCAGAGTCAGCCTGAGGTTCGT
Organism: Desulfobacterales bacterium; assembly: GCA_022361315.1. The sequence continues at coordinate 1,574 of JAKSBB010000702.1, read as the reverse complement.
GAGCAGAGGCTTGCCAAGGCCCCCGTCACACCGAGGCGTCGTACCGCACGATTTCTCACCACAGCCCCGGGTGACGCTGTTTCGGACGATATTGCCATCATCGGCATGAGCGGCCGGTTTCCCCAGGCCCGGAACATTGACGAGATGTGGGATATCCTTAAGGGAGGCAAAGATGCCGTAACCGAGATCCCCATCGAGCGGTTTGACTGGCGCAGGTACTATGGGCCGGGCTCCGAATCGGTTATGGTTTCGAACCGTTGCGGCATCGTGCCCGGAGCCTCCGAGTTCGATCCTTCATTTTTTGAAATCTCCCCCAAAGAAGCCAAGGGGATGGATCCCCGGCAGCGGCTGTTGCTCCAGGAATCCTGGCGTGCCCTGGAAGATGCGGGCTACGGGCCGGCACACCTCCGGAACAACCGGATGGGAATCTTCGTGGGCATGGAGTCCGGCGGTTCCGGGGGCTCTGAATATGGTGAGAAGGGGATCACTTCGGATCATGAAGGGGTCTCGGCGGTTCGGCTGGCCTATTTCCTGAATTTTCACGGTCCGGCCATGGCCATCAACACCTCATGTTCTTCCGGGCTGGTGGCGGCGCATCAGGCCTGCCAGAGCCTTAGAACTTCGGAGTGTGATACCGCCATTGCTGCCGGGGTAAATCTGATGCTGCATCCCGACACCTTTGTGGGCTTAAGCAGGTCGGGGATGATGTCGCCCTCCGGGAAATGTTTTGCCTTTGACAGGCGGGCGGACGGCATGGTGCCGGGTGAGGCGGTGGTTTCCCTGGTGCTGAAGCGGCTGTCCGATGCCGAACGGGACAATGATCCGGTTTACGCCGTCATCCGGGGCAGTGCCATCAATTATGACGGAAAGACAAACGGTATCACCGCACCCAATCAGGATGCCCAGGCCGAACTTATGAAGACGGTTTACGACCGCTATCAAATAGATCCCCGGGACATCGCCCATATCGTGACCCACGGCACCGGGACAAAGCTGGGGGACTCCATTGAGATCAACGCCCTGGCGGATGCCTTCAAAGATTATTCCGGGGATGAACGCTTCTGTGCACTGACATCCACCAAGACCAACTTCGGCCATTGCTTTGCCGCGTCGGGTCTGGTGAGCCTTGTCAGCCTGGTTCAGGCCATTCGTCATGAGACCATCCCCCGGAGTATTCATTTCAGCGAGGAAAACGATCATATCACCTGGAAGGATTCCCCCTTCTATGTGAACGCAGAGACGAAGCCCTGGCCGTCCGGAAATGGAATGAAGCGCCTGGGGGCCGTCAGTGCATTCGGCATGAGCGGCACCAACGCCCATATGGTGGTGGAAAGCCATGACGGCAGGTCCCGAAACGAAGCGGTTCAAACCGAACCGGCATACCTGCTGGTTTTCTCCGCCAAGCAGGAAACCGTCCTGGAAGACAAGATCAGGGAGATGGCGGCCTATCTCGAGACCAGCGGGGTAAAAACAGCCGGTCTGGGCGGGATTTGCAGCACATTGTCCGCGGGACGTCACCATTTCAAACATCGCGCCGCCATTGTGGTCCAGGATGTGGATGATGCCGTTCATGT
>JAKSBB010000315.1 GCA_022361315.1 Desulfobacterales bacterium | reverse complement strand
TGGATGGCATCGTCCTGGCCGTAAATGACGTTGAACAGCTTATCCGGCAGGGATTCCAGGTTGCTCTTGTCTGCCGAGGTGACATTGGACACCGGCACCTTGGCGATCTTGGCCACTATGTTTTCAATATCCTTGGGGCTGACGTTTTTCCGTTTGCCCTCGTGCCTGAGGCGGAGAAAGGCGCCGGTCTCGTCCAGAACGTCAATGGCCTTGTCCGGCAAAAACCTGTCGTTGATATACTTGTCTGACAGATAGGCGGCCGCTTCAATGGTTTTATCCGGATATTTCAGGCCGTGGTGTTCCTCATAGTACGGCCGCAGGCCTTTGAGAATCTCCGTGGTTTCGTCAACACTGGGTTCGGAGACCTCAATTTTTTCAAACCGCCGGGAGAAGGCACGGTCCTTTTCAAAGTGGTTTTTATATTCTTCGTATGTGGTGGTGCCGATACATTTGATGTCACCGGATGAGAGGGCCGGTTTCAGGATGTTGGACGCATCCATGGAGCCTGAGGTGGTGGCACCGGCACCCACAACCGTGTGGATTTCATCAATCACCAGCAACGCGTTATCTTTCTTTTCCAGGGCATTGATCACATCCTTGAGCCGCTGCTCAAAATCCCCCCTGTACTTGGTGCCGGCAAGCAGGGCGCCCATGTCCAGAGAGTAGAGTTCGCAGTTTTCCAGAAGGCTGGGAACGGACTTGCCCTCTATCTTCAGGGCCAGGCCTTCGGCAATGGCTGTTTTACCAACCCCCGGATCCCCCACCAGGATGGGGGTGTTTTTCCGGCGGCGGCACAGCACCTGCATCACCCTGTCTGTTTCCAGTTCCCTGCCGATCAGAGGATCAATCTTGCTGTCCCGGGCCCGTTTCAGCAGATCAGCGGTAAAGGACTCCAGAGGATCCTTCTTTTTCTGGCGCTTGGTTTTGGGATCGGCCTGGGGAAAGATCTGCTGATCCCGGCCCGGTGTGTCGGGTTTTTCTTTTTTATCTGAATCGGTCTCGTGGGAAATCTGCTTGAGTACGTCCAGCCGGGTAATCCCTTCGGCTTCAAGATAGAATGCCGCATGGCTGTCCTTTTCCTGGAAAATAGAGGCCAGGATATCCCCCAGGTTGACTTCGGATTTTTCGGCAGATCTGGCATGATTGATGGCCCGCTGGATCATCCGTTGAAACCCGATGGTCTGCTGGAGCACATACTCATCCTTGGTGTCGATTTTGGTCAGTTTTTCATCGAAGAAACGTTCCAGTTCCTCTTTGATCTGCTCAGGGCTTCCACCGCATCTTTCAATGGTTTCCATTCCTGATTCATGGTTAAGGATGGCGTAAAGAACATGCTCAACACATACATACTCATGCCTTCTTTTCTTTGCTTCCCGAACGGCAAAACCGAGAGCTGTACTGAGTTCTTTGCTTATCATGGGTCATTCACTCCTTTTCCATTGTACTCTTTAAGGGGAACCCTTTATTGCTGGCCAGGTTGTGAACGGTTTCTACTTTGGTCTCTGCGATTTCCCTGGGGTAAATCCCGCAAACTTCCTTACCCTTATGATGTACATTAAGCATGATTTGTGTTGCTTTATCAAGTGATTTTCCGAATACGCGGACCAGTATGTCCACAACAAACTCCATAGTTGTATAATCGTCATTATGGAGCAGGACTTTATACATGGGGGGCAGTCCCTCCCGTGTATCCGATGAAATCCCTGGTCTTGTTTTTGAGTCCGTGGATGTCATAGGGCCTTCCTAGTTCATACAGCATTTCTTGTATTTCTTACCGCTGCCGCAGGGGCAGGGATCGTTGCGCTGTACCTTCTTGGAGGATCTTTTTACCGGTTTTTGAGCGGTGGGTTCATCCGAATGGGAGAAGGTGAGATCCTGCTGCTCTCTGGCCTTCATCTCCTCCACCTGTGACGGAGAGGCGATCTGGATTTTAAAGAGGATGTCAACCACCTCTTCCTTGATGCGTTCCATCAAGCCCTGGAACATCTCAAAACCTTCTTTTTTATATATCCGGAGGGGATCCTGCTGGGCATAACCACGCAGGCCGATACCCTCTTTCAGATGATCCATGGAAAGCAGGTGTTCCTTCCACCTTGTGTCCACGGTCTGAAGAATGATAAACCGTTCCAGCTGGCGCATCTGCTCATCGCCGATGAGGTTTTCCTTGGCCAGATACAGATCCTTGGCCGTATTGAAAACAAACTCAGCCAGCTGGTCGGAGGACGGATGATCTTCCGCCGCCTTTTCCAGGGGCAGTTCCAGGTTGAACACCCGCTTGATTTCGTTGTCCATCCCGTTGAGGTCCCAGTCTTTGACCGGTGTCTTTTCCTGGGCAAACCCCTCTACAATCGTGTAGGCCAGATCTTCGATCATATCCAGTACCACAGGCTTGAGGTCACCTTCCTCAAGGGACTGCCTGCGCTGACGGTAGATGACTTCACGCTGCTGGTTCATGACATCGTCGTACTCCAGCAGATGCTTTCTGATTTCAAAGTTGTGACCTTCCACCTTGGACTGGGCGTTTTCGATGGCCCGTGAAATGAAACGGTGTTCGATATGTTCGCCTTCTTCGATACCCAGACGGTCCATTACCGCGTGAATCCTTTCGCCGCCGAAAATTCTCAGCAGATCGTCTTCTAAGGACAGGTAAAAGCGCGAGCTGCCCGGGTCGCCCTGGCGGCCGGAACGGCCGCGGAGCTGGTTGTCGATCCGCCGGGACTCATGGCGTGAGGTGCCCAAAATGTGCAAGCCGCCCAGTTCCTTTACCCCTTCACCCAGCTTGATGTCCGTACCGCGGCCCGCCATGTTGGTGGAAATGGTAACGGCGCCTTTTTGTCCGGCATTGGCGACAATTTCCGCCTCTGCCTTGTGGTGTTTGGCGTTGAGTACGTTGTGTTTGACGCCTTTTTTCTTCAGCTTTTTGCTTAGGCTTTCGGAGACGTCAATGGAGATCGTACCCACCAGCACGGGCTGGCCTTTTTTGTGCAGCTCAATGATTTCCTGTATGGCGGCATCGTATTTTTCTTTCTGGGTTTTGTAGATCAGATCGGCAAAATCTTTTCTGACCATGGGCCGGTGGGTGGGAATCACCAGCACTTCCAGGTTGTAGATTTTTTTAAATTCAGGTGCCTCGGTTTCAGCGGTACCGGTCATGCCGGCCAGCTTGTTGTACATCCTGAAATAGTTCTGGAATGTAATGGAGGCAAGGGTCTGGTTTTCATTTTCAATCTTGACCCCTTCCTTGGCTTCCAGCGCCTGGTGCAACCCTTCGGAATACCGCCGGCCCGTCATAAGCCGCCCGGTGAACTCGTCAACGATGACCACTTGGTTGTCCTTGACGATGTAGTCCGTATCTTTTTTAAACAGGGTATGGGCTTTGAGGGCCTGATTTAAATGGTGAAGTATTTCGATGTTGGAAGGATCGTAAAGGTTATCCACCTTGAGCAGTTCTTCACCTCTGGCAATGCCGTCCTCGGTCATGGATACACTTTTTGATTCTTCATCCAGGGTATAATCCGTATCTTTTTTGAAGGCGGGGATGATGGCATTCACCTGGTGATAGAGGTGGGTGGACTTTTCAGTGGGTCCGGAAATGATCAGCGGTGTTCTCGCCTCATCAATAAGGATGGAGTCAACCTCGTCCACAATGGCAAAGTTCAGTTCTCCCTGGGCAAGGTCCTCGCTTTCGAATTTCATGTTATCCCGGAGATAGTCAAATCCGAATTCGTTGTTTGTTCCGTAGGTGATGTCTGAATTATAGGCGGTGATTCTCTCCTGGGAATCCATATCACTGAGGATGACGCCCACGGACAGATCCAGAAAATTGTAAATTTCAGCCATCCACTCGGCGTCACGTTTGGCCAGGTAGTCGTTCACCGTAACGATGTGTACCCCTTTACCGCTCAGGGCATTGAGATAGGCGGGAAGGGTGGACATCAGCGTCTTGCCTTCACCGGTCTTCATCTCTGCAATGGTACCGTTATGCAGGGCGATACCACCGATGAGCTGAACATCAAAATGACGCATCCCAAGGGTTCTGACGGAGGCTTCCCGGACCAGGGCGAAGGCTTCGGGTAAAATGTCGTCCAGAGATTGACCGTTGCTGAGGCGCTCTCTGAATTCATGGGTCTTTCCGGCCATCTCTTCATCGCTCAGGGCCTGGAATTCCGGTTCCAGGGTATTGATCTGATCGACGATGGGCTGGATTCTTTTTAGTATTCTGTCGTTGTTTGAGCCGAACATCTTTGTGAAAAGTTTGAATACCATGTAAGCCTTACCTGTACTGTTCCTTGGGGTTATTTGATTTTCATCAATTTGAAATTTTCACCAACTGACGATTGCCTGTAAAACATATAAGCATTAATTGAAGAAAGGAAACACAAAAATTAATTTTAATGATCTTTACACAATGGCAGGTGCAATGCCGGGGGAAAGGTCTTAAAAAATCGGATGCCGGGTTCAGGTGTAACCCCACTGCAATCAATTCAGGATATATTTCAGGGGATTCACCGGAATCCCGTTGATACGGACTTCGTAGTGCAGATGGGGACCGGTGCTCTGTCCGGTGTTGCCCACAGTGGCGATGACCTCTCCCCGTTTGACTTTCTGACCGCGTTTGACGAGGATGTCTTTGCAATGGGCATATTTGGTGACCTTACCGTATCCGTGATCGATGATGACCAGGTTGCCGAAATACATCTTCCTGGCGGCATAGGTGACCTTGCCGTTGGCCGTGGCGATAATGTCCGTACCCGGACGGTTGGAAATATCCAGGCCGGAGTGAAAGCTGCGCTTCCCGGTGAATGGAGATTTTCGATACCCGAATCTGGATGTGATCCACCCGCCTTCAAGGGGTTTGATTGAAGGGGTGGATGCCAGCAGATTTTTTTTCTTTTCCAGTTTGCTGATGAGGTCTTCGAAATCCAGGGTTTTCCCTGAAGCCGCCGCCTGGGCCTGGTTCAGTTGCTGGTGCATCTCCCGGATAAGATTGCTGTGACGGGTTTCAAGGGGCAGCTCCGTATCCAGTTCGTTTTCGGGCAACCCGCCGATACCGATGAGGCTGGAGGAATCTCCCCGTTTCTGGATATCGGCAATCAGCCTCACCTGATCTTCCAGTTTGGCCAGATGTTTCACCTGGGTCTTGAGCCGCTCAATCTCCTTGGCAAAGGTCTGTACCTGTTTTCGCTGGTTTAAGAGTTCC
>JAKSBB010000108.1 GCA_022361315.1 Desulfobacterales bacterium | reverse complement strand
CCCTGACAATGGCATCGGCAATGGTTTTGTCTCTGCCGGACAGCGACAGATCCCGGATAAAGCCGCCGGCCTTACGCACGGACAAGGCCGTGAGTTCCCAGATACGGATGTCACCGACCCTGACGGCGGCCGAGGCCGGATTCAGCCGGGTGCCGTTGCACTTGGTGCAGGTTTTGAAACCCATATACTGCCGGATATCCTCCCGGACACTGGCGGAATCGGTGTCATTGTAACGCCGCTTCAGATTGGGGATGACCCCTTCGAATTTCTTTTTATAGGTGATCTTTTTGCCGGCCCGTTCCACGTAAAAGGGGATTTCCTCCCGTCCGGACCCTTTCAGAATGACCCGTTGAAATTTTTTGGACAGATCCTTGAAGGGCTTATAGATATCCTCTTTATAATGGGTAACCAGGGCATCCAGAAATTCCATATGCTGGACGGAGTTTTTATTGGCCCAGGGAAGCACTGCCCCTTCCCTCAGGGAAATGTGGCGGTCCGGGACAATGAGATCCGGATCAAATTCCGTTACGTGACCCAGGCCGTCGCAGTGGGGGCAGGCCCCCTGGGGAGAGTTGAAGGAAAAACTGGCCGGGCTGAAAACCGGATATGAGATACCGCAGGAAAGACAGGCTGCCTTTTCACTGAACAGGGTCTCTGATTTCCGGTCCATATTAATAAGGATGACCTGACCGTCCGAAAGTGCCAGGGCGGTTTCAAGGGAGTCGGTCAGCCGCTTCTCAATACCGGATTTCAGGACCAGGCGGTCCACGACAACATCAATGGTATGTTTTTTGTTTTTTTCAAGGTCGGGAACCTCTTCAATGCGGACCATCTTTCCGTCCACCCGGAGGCGGGCAAAGCCGTCCTTTCTCATCTGTCGGACCAGGTTCTCGTGGCTACCCTTTTTTCCGGTAACCAGGGGGGCCAGTACCATGATTTTCTCTTTTGCTGCCGGGGTATCTGCAGTCTGGTTATTTAGGGGGGACAGAATCTGATCTTTGATCTGGTCGATGGAGGCCGAGGTGATGGGGGCACCACACTGGTGGCAGTGGGGAATACCCACCCGGGCGAACAATAACCTGAGGTAGTCGTAGATCTCTGTGACCGTACCCACAGTGGATCTGGGGTTATGGCTGGCGGTTTTCTGTTCGATGGAAATGGCCGGGGAAAGACCGATGATGGCATCCACATCCGGTTTGTCCATCTGCCCCAGAAACTGTCGGGCATAGGTGGACAGGGATTCCACATACCGGCGCTGGCCTTCGGCGTACAGGGTGTCAAAGGCCAGAGTGGATTTGCCTGATCCGGACAGGCCGGTGACCACGGTCAGACTGTTTTTGGGGATATCCACGTCAATGTTTTTCAGGTTGTGGGCCCTGGCCCCCTGGATAATGATCCTGTCATTGGCCATGGGCAAACCTCGTCAAATGACCGGACTGAAGTACCGCCATTTTAACGGCCTCCTTCATACTGGTATCATCGGCTTTGCCCTGCCAGGCAATGTCGTAGGCCGTACCGTGGTCCACGGAGGTGCGGATAATGGGAAGGCCCAGGGTGGTGTTCACCCCATCCTTAAAGTGTACCATCTTAAAGGGGATCAGTCCCTGGTCGTGGTACATACAGACCACGGCATCGAAATTGCCGTTGACGGCGGAAAAGAATACCGTATCCGGGGGCAGGGGGCCGGTAATGTTTAATCCCTTTTTCCGTGCCGTTTCCAGGGCCGGCACAATAATCTCAGATTCTTCCTGACCGAACATGCCCTCTTCCCCGGCGTGGGGATTGAGACCGGCCACGGCAATTCTGGGATTGTTTATGCCGAAACGTTCCCGGAGGGAATCATGGGTAAGCCGGATAATCCTTACAATGGCATCCGGGGTCAGGGCCCGGGGAACCTCGGCAAGGGGCATATGGATGGTCACCAGAACCACCTTCAACCGTTCGCCCGCCAGCATCATGGCAAACGCTTTTGTGCCGGTGTTGTGGGCAATCAGTTCGGTGTGGCCGTGGAAGCGTGATCCGGCCAGTTTCAGTCCGGTTTTTGTGATGGGCGCGGTGACCAGTGCCTGGATGGCACCGGTGCTTGCCAGGTCCACCCCGGTGAGGATATAGTTTTCCATGGCCTTACCGGTGGCCGGTGTGGGCGCCCCAAGTGTGGTGACGGCGGGGTCCAGGGCCGGGCCGGGAATCAAATGAACGCGGCCGGGATTTGCTTCTGCCTGGCCCGATATTGAATTTGAAATTTGATCCGGATGATCAATTTCAACGATTTCACGCCGGGTACCCGTGAATTCAAAGGCCTTTTTCATAACCCCGGTATCTCCGATGATCACGGGGTGGCATATGTTATGGATATTGGGATCGGCCAGGGTGCTTGACAGAATTTCAGGACCGATGCCGGCAGGGTCTCCCATGGTAATGCCGATCACTGGTCGTGTGAGAGAAGTGTTCATTTTAATTATCAGCTCATGCGTGTGGGGTGAATAAAAAGTAAATATACTATTGCAGGATCATAGTGTAAATACAATTCATTACCCAAATTGTGAAACCCCCGGTATTTTTTGGCCTGGGAAAATCTCCTGGTTTTTAGTTAAATTGACGTAATCCAGAGGAAAACGTAGAAAATCGGAGCAAAAAAAATGAGTGTCAATGGGGGAAAGTGCTTGACTGACAAAAATTGCTTTGAAAAATAGGGGGTTGTCGAACTGTCTGGAATTTATAGGAAAATGTTTTGTTTCACAGAAAAACATCAATAAAAACAGGCGATTATCTTTTTTGTGGAAACATGGCTCTAACTTGCACCTAACCGAACTCATTCCAGTTGACCCCTAAAAGATATTCGAATAAAAAAATACGTACTTTTGAAAATGTCTATGTGGTTCGCTTTAAACATTAAATTTTGAAACATTTTTGTCATACTATAGTGTGACTTTTAAACAATTGGAAGGTTGCGTATAACGAATGGAGTCGTTCTGGAAGGAAGTCAAATCTCAAGTAAAAACCAAAGTACCGGACCATTGTTACCGGATGTGGATCGAACCGGTAACCCTACTTGATCATGATTCTGACAGCGTTACCCTGGCAACCCCCAACGAATTCTTCAGCAGGCGGCTGAGAGAAAACTACCTGGGCGTATTTGAACAGGAGTTTACAAACTTAGGCTGCCAGGTCCGCGTTGAGTTTAAAACAGGGGGAGACAAGGGAAAGACCGTATCCAAAACACCTTCCAAAAAGGCCAAGGGCGACACCACCGACGGTTTCTTTGCAGCACGTGCGGCCATTCCGCAGCCGGCAAAGCCTGCCCAGCAGATGCTTCCCGGGATTGATCCTTCCTTTAACAGCGGCAGGATGTTGAAAAAGGATTTCACCTTTGATGATTTTGTGGTGGGGGATAATTCAAACTTTGCCTATTCCGCATCCTTATCCCTGGCCCAGGGCCGGATCAACGGCACGGGGATGATTTACCTCTTGTCCAAAACCGGACTGGGTAAAAGTCATCTCTCCCAGGCCGTGGGACACCACATTATTGCCAACAGCCGGAGCAACCGGGTCTATTATGTGACGGCCGAGGATTTCACCAATGAGATGATTTTTTCTTTGAAGAACAATTGTATTGACAGGTTCAAGGATAAGTATCGTCAGAAATGTGATGTGCTGATTCTGGAGGATATCCACTTTCTATCCGGAAAAAATGCCACCCAGAAGGAACTGGCCATGACCCTGGACTATCTTCTGGATGCAGACAAAAAAATCATTTTTTCCGGATGTGAACGTCCGGATGATATCCCCAAGCTCAACCCCAATCTGAAGTCCCGGCTCAACATGGGGCTGGTGACGGAAATTCAATCCCCGGACTTTGACACCCGGCTCCGGATTCTGCAGAAAAAATCCAAAGGCATGGGATGCCGTCTTCCCATCTCTGTGAACGAATATATTGCCCAGGAACTCTGTGACGATGTCCGTCAGCTGGAAAGCGGCCTTTTCGGCGTGGTGGCCAAAGGTCAGCTCATGGGGCGGAACATAGACATGGAGTTGGCCAAAAGCGTCCTGGATAATATGACCCGCAGCCGCAAACGAGTGACCATTGATCTCATTAAAAAGCTGGTCTGTAACGAATTCTCAATCTCGGAGCAGGACATCATGTCCAAATCCAGAAAACGGGCCATTGTAAAGCCCAGACAGGTGGCGATGTTCCTGTCTAAACGGTATACGGATCAGCCCATTAAGAAAATCGGTTCCAGCTTCAAGCGGTATCATGCCACGGCCATTTATTCCGTCAATGCCGTGGAAAAAGAGCTGAAACAAAAAGGGGTGCTCTACGAGCAGATCAACTATCTGTCCAAGAAGATTGAAACCGGCAAATTCTAAATGTCCCTCATATCCCCAGAGCTATTATCCGAGTTTAAAGGTATTTTAGGTCCCCAGGGGCTCACCACAGACAAAGAGGAATGTCTCCTGTACTCCTATGATGCAGCGGGGCGTTCTTTCATGCCCGAAGCGATCATCTTTCCGGAATCCGAAACCCAGGTTGCCGAAGTTATGACCCTTGCCAATACCCACGGGATACCCGTGGTTCCCAGGGGGGCAGGCTCCGGTATGACCGGGGGATCGGTTCCCGTTCACAGCGGTCTCGTTATGGTGATGACCCGGATGAACAAGATTCTCGATATTGACGAACAAAACTTCACCGCCGTTGTTGAACCCGGGGTGGTGGTGGCGGACCTGCACAAGGCCGTGGAGGCAAAGGGGCTTTTTTATCCCCCGGATCCTGCTTCTTCTGCGGTCTGCACCATCGGCGGGAATGTCGGTGAGTGTGCCGGCGGGCCCAGGGCTGTGAAATACGGTGTTACCCGGGATTATGTGCTGGGGCTTAGTGCGGTGTTGCCTTCCGGAGAAATTATAAGCACCGGGGTGACCACCGCAAAGGGCGTTGCCGGATACGATTTGACCCGGCTCATTGTCGGGTCCGAAGGCACTTTGGCCGTTGCCACCCGGATTGTGCTGCGGTTGTTGCCAAAACCGGCTGCCGTAAAGACCATGGCCGTCTTTTTTGACCGGATGTCCCTGGCGGCCCGTACCGTCTCTGCAGTGATGAAGCAGGCTTTGGTACCCAGATGTGTGGAGTATCTGGATCAACCCTCCCTGGAGCTGGTGCGGGATAAGCTATCCTTTGACCTTCCCCGTGGGACAAAGGCTCTTCTCATTCTTGAGCTGGACGGATCGAAGGATGGGGTTGAGACCGATGCAAAGGCCATTGACACCTTCTGTGAAGATCAGGGGGCACTTGCTGTAATTACGGCCAAAGATCAAAACGAGACGGCTGTTCTCTGGCAGGCCAGGAAATCCCTTTCACCCGTGCTGTACAAAATTGCCCCCCACAAGATCAACGAAGATATTGTCGTACCCATTTCAAAAATTCCCGAAATGGTGGATGCCATTCAAGATATCCAGCAACGGTCCGGCCTGACGGTTGTCAGCTTTGGCCATGCGGGGGACGGGAATATTCACTGCAATATCATGTACAACCGGCAGGACAAGGATCAGGCCGAGCGGGCACACAAGGCCGTGGACGACTTGTTCGAAAAGACGCTGGCTTTAGGGGGGACCATCACCGGTGAACACGGGGTGGGCATCACAAAGATGAAGTACCTGCCCCAGGAGATTGGTGCCACGGAACTGGCGTTGATGAAGGGGGTCAAAAAGGTGTTCGATCCCAACAATATTCTTAATCCCGGAAAAATATTCGCTTGATAAAATAGACGGTATTTTTCCTAAGACCCGGAAAGATATTTACTTGATATTAAGAATGGTATCTTTCCTATGGCCCGGAAAAATATTTTCCTAACATCCTTCCGAATCTTATCGTTGTTTTCTTTGATTAAAGCATGACGGGCGGCTGCCGAGTGCCCCGAACATTTGGGGTGCCGGGGCGGGGTGTGTTTAGTTTGGTTTCACGGAGTAATCATTGTAAATCAAAAGCTTCTCAAGGATATCAACCTTGGGGTGCCGGGTCTGCATAACGCAGCATTTGATGGAGATGGCGCAATAGTTGAAACAGAGTCGGTTCTCCTTGTCAAATTCGCCGAAGCAGTCGGGCATGTCCATTGAATCCTTTTTGGGGCGGGGGTCTTCTTCTTCAAGCACCTGGTCCAGTTTTATTTCCATAGAAAGTCCAGTTGTCTGTTGGTTGGTATGGTTTAGTTGTAATCCAATTCATGGCAATGGTCAACACGAAAAAAAGAAATTAAATCATGGCTTCCAGCTTGTCAACCAGAGGTGCCAGGCTCTTTTTTTCAAGGGCCGAGACCAGTGTGCCCTGCTTCAGCAGCCAGGGGTTGTCGAAGTCATTCAGGTCGGTCCGGTCCATTTTATTGAACACATAAAGTGTCGGTATATTATCCAGATCCAATTTCTTCAATAATTGTTCCACAGATTCTTTCTGCTGCATGTATCTGGGGTTGGAAATATCGATGACATGGAGAATGATGTCCGCCTCTGCCAGCTCTTCAAGGGTGGCGTGGAAGGCCTCCATCAACTCTTTGGGCAGGTTCTGGATGAATCCTACCGTATCCGTAATAATTACCTCTTTATCCCGGGGGAAACGCAAGCGCCTTGAAGAAGGGTCCAGGGTGGCAAACAGGCGGTTTGCCGCAATAATATTGCTTTGGGTAAGGGTGTTCAGCAGTGTGGATTTACCTGCATTTGTATAGCCCACAATAGAGATGATGGGTAAATTTTTCCGTTTCCGCCTGGATTTCTGCTGTTTACGCTGCTTCCGGATTTTGACAATCTCTTTTTTCAGGCGGGAAACGCGATCCCTGACACGGCGTCGGTTGACTTCCAGTTTGGTTTCACCGGGGCCTCTGCCGCCAATGCCGCCGGCAAGCCGGGACATGGCCGTATTTTTTGTGATCAGCCGGGGCAGCAGGTATTCCAGCTGGGCCAGTTCCACCTGGAATTTACCTTCCCTGGATTTGGCCTGTTTGGCAAAGATATCCAGGATAAGCTGTGTCCGGTCAATGACCTTCATCTCCACGAAGTCGGTGATGGATCTGATCTGGGAAGGGGACAGCTCCCGGTCGAATACCAGCATGGTGGCATAGTTCTGGATGGCCTTGATGATCAGGTCTGCCAGTTTGCCTTTACCCACCACAAACTTGGGATCGATTTTGCGGCGGCGCTGGATAGCGGTATCGATCACCTTGATATGGCTGGTTTTGCACAACTCCCTAAGTTCGTCCATGGAGATGTAAGCTTCTTTAGGGTCACCTGTGGTGGCATTGATGAGAAAAGCATTTTCTCTGCCGGTGTCCGGCCGGTGACGGTGGCTGAGCCGGGAGAGTTCCGATTCCAGGGCAAGGATAACGGTCTGGCAGTCAATTTCCAGATCATCGACAGTTTTGCGGGCAAGTACCTCATAGGGCTCGGCCTCAGGGTTCGGAAGGATGTGGCCGGAGTACACAGGCCCCGGGGTGCCAGCTTTCGTGATACAAAGCGCGGTAATATAGTCAAGCCGCAGCAGTGCAAGGTCAGTGAGGTCATCCCGGGTGAGGGTTTCATCGGTAAGATGGGTGTGGACCAGGCGCAGACCTTTAAGTCTGCCTGGGCCCGCCATGTAATCCGAGGTGACCGGAATAACGATCCGGTGAGGTTCGCCTGCGATTACGCAGGCCACCTTGCCGTTACGGTCCAGAAGAATGCCGATCTGCCGCCGGATCTCGTGGCTGATGGCCACCATCTCTTCCGCCATTTCAGGCGTAAGAATAAATTCCGGCGGTGACTTGTGGGTGTAAAGGTCCTGGATCCTGTTGATCTGGGTGTTTCGAAGGCCGTCTGTGGTACCGTAAACTATTCGCTTCATACAAAATCACCGTAGGCATCCGGTGCCAGTTCTTCAAACCGTGTAAACTGACCGATGAACACCATGTGGGCGGTGCCGATGGCGCCGTTTCTGTTTTTGGCCACGATGATTTCCGCCTGGCCTTTTTTGGGGTTATCCGGCTCTTTATTGTAGACTTCATCCCTGTAGATGAAAGAGATGATATCCGCGTCCTGTTCGATGGCGCCGGATTCACGAAGGTCGGACATCATGGGCCGCTTGTCGGAGCGTTGCTCCAGCATACGGTTGAGCTGTGACAGGGCAATCACCGGTACGTTGAGTTCTTTGGCAAGGGCTTTAAGAGACCGGGATATTTCTGCGATTTCAAGGTCCCGCCGGTCGGACTGGAACGGGGCCTTCATAAGCTGGAGATAGTCGATGACCACCAGGCCGAGTCCACCGTGTTTCTGGTGTAGTTTTCTTGCCTTTGCCCGTACATCCATCACCGAGATACTGGGGGTGTCGTCAATGAAAATGGGCATTTCATTGAGAATCCCTGCAGCGTCCGTGGCGTTCTGCCAGTCTTCCGGGCTGATATGTCCGTTACGCAGCCTACTGGAGTCGATGCGCGCCTCCGAGGTGAGAAGCCGCATGGAAAGCTGGTCGCATGACATTTCCAGGGAATAGATGGCCACGGGTTTTCTCTCGATAAAGGCCACATTTCTGGCAAGGTTCAGGGCAAATGCGGTCTTACCCATACTGGGGCGGGCCGCGATGATAATCAGGTCTGATCCCTGAAGTCCTGATGTAATCTGATTTAACCTGGGATAGCCAGTATCCAGGCCCAGCAGGCCGCCGGTTTTCCCCTGTTGTTCTTCCAGTTGATCAATGTTCAGGTCAATCAGGTCGGCAAGGGATCTGAATGCGGCCCCGCTTTTCCGCTCTGCAATTTTGAATACGGCGGCCTCGGCTTCATCAAGAATATTCTTAAAGTCGCCCTTGTCTTCCAGACACCGTTCAATGGTTTTGGAAGAGGCGTCGATCAACTGGCGCAGCGCGGCCTTGCCCTGGATGATTTTTGCGTAGTTGACGGCATTCACTGCCACGGGTGCGGCATCGGAAATGGCTGCCAAATAGGCGGCGCCACCGATACTTTCCAGTTCATCCTTTTCGTTGAGTGCATTGGCAACGGTGACCAGATCCACCGGGTCCTCCCGGGTGACCAGCTCCATAATTACCCTGAAAATCTTCTTATGGGCCCCCTTGTAAAAATCGTCGGGGGTGAGGACCTCCAGGACATCCATAAGGACGTTATTGTTGATGAAAATGGCACTGAGCAGGGATTCTTCCGCATCCAGGTCGTGGGGCGGGGTTCGGTTGAGCAGGGGATCTGTTTTTATGGACTCTTTTGCTGCCACGGCATCCTAAAGTATAATAAAGGGCATTAAAACGGGAAATGCCTTTCCGTCCCCGGTGGGGACGGAAAGGCGCGGGGAAGTCTAAACTTCGCTAACTTCTCTTTTTTTACTTCTCTTCTTTTTCTTCGGCAACCACAAAGACAGTGATTTCAGGTTCTACATCCTTGTACAGACGGATGGGTACCTT
>JAKSBB010000309.1 GCA_022361315.1 Desulfobacterales bacterium | reverse complement strand
GGGACCTCCGGGGCAACTCAGCCAGCACCCGGGCATAGTTTTCCTGCTCACCGCCGAAGGGGGTCAGGATGGGCCGGATTTCGGACGGGCTGTCTTCGGGCAAAATATACTTGGCAAAGGTGGCCAGGGTACCGGAAGGCCCCAGGTCAACAAAGATGCACGGTCCTTCCGATGCCAGCGCGGTGAAGGCATCCATGAACCGGATGGGTTGCCGGATTACCCGCCAGAAGAACTGCGGATCAAAGCCTTCAATCCTTCCTGCATCAGAGCAGGAGTAGAACGCTACGTCAGGGGAATGATACGCCACCCCGGAATAGAGATTGACAAACTTCTCCCGGATGGTTTCCAGGTGTGCGGAATGGAAGGCATAGGTTACCGGCAGGGCAAGGTGGTTGATACCGGCGTCCGTGAGATGCTGTTTGACCCTATCCAATGCCCCACCTTCGGCAGACACCACAAAATGGGCATCCATATTGATGGCGGAAATCTCACAATTTTCATTCAGCACCGGGGTGTTGTCGTAAATATCCGGGCTGCCCATGACGGCGATCATTCCCCCGGGTGCCAGATCGTCCTTGAACACCATGGGCTGGCGTATCACCTTCCTGAATCCCGTTTCGAAGTCCATCCCCCCGTAAAGTGCGACCCCGACAAATTCCCCAAGACTGGTCCCCATTACCGCATCCGGAACAATGCCCTTTTCCGCCAACGTCCGGACCAGGGCGGTCTGGACCATGAAAATAGCGGGATGGGACAGGGAGATATCATCAAATGTATCCCACTTGCCCGTTGCGGGATCATAGATCTCCCGCACAACGGACCGCCCGCTTAAATCCTGGACAATATCATCCATCCGGTCCATGGCAGTTCTGAACACATTGTCAGTGTCGTACAGCCCCCGGCCCATATGGAAAAACTGGGAGCCCTGACCGGAAAACATGAAGACGATTTTTTTGTTCATTTAGCTATCCTCTACCCCGGATACGCCGGGCTGATCAGAAGAAACGGATCATAAACTGCGAATATACACCGCTTCATCCGGCCCGGCAACCACCCAAACGTACATTCCATTAAGCCACTACAATTTTGTACATCCCATTACATTTTAGAACCAGAATCCAACAGACCCGGCAAACCGGGTCGGTTATACTCCGGTCAGTTCAGTCAAACAGCCGGGTTTCCGGCATATTATCAAACGGAGGTAAAATGAAAGCAGCATTTAAACATATCGGTTTTTCACTGGGCGTTCTCTTTCTCTGGGCAACGGTGATTGTCTGGTTTGTGAATTCCGAAACGGCCTACGCCGCGGAGGATGATCCGTCCATTTGCCAGCTCTCCCTATTCGATCCCATCCAGGTTGTGGACAGTGAACGGGATATCAACGGCCTTCGCCTGAACCTGATATACGGGGTCAACGAAGATGTCACCGGCCTGGATGTGGGCATCGCCAACCAGACCAACGGAAACGGTGCCGGCATAAAATTCGGCCTGTTCAACTATGTGGGCAAAGATTTTAAAGGGGCCTCTTTCGGGCTGGTCAATATAAACAAGGGCAATTTCACCGGCTGGCAGGACGGTTTTGTGAACTATACGGAAGCCGACTTCACGGGCTGGCAGAGTGGGCTCATTAATGTGACCAAAGGCCGGTTCACCGGATTGCAGTCCTCATGGGTATATAACCAGGCAGGCCCCATGGACGGGGTACAGCTCAGCCTCATCAACAAAACGGAAGCACTGAACGGTCTGCAGATCGGCCTCATCAATATCAACGGCACCAAGGACCCCTTCGGGTTTCTGCCTGTGGTTAACTGGTCCTTTTAGAACTCCTCCTTGACGATACGCAGGATCAGTGCCAAAGTATCTCCATGGCCGTGCAGTACAGACAGATACCGGGCATGGAGGTACTCTCCTGCACCGATCCCTTTGAATTCAAGCCCCACATCCACGACCGCTGGGTGATCTGGCTGAATACGGGCTGTGGTGAGCACTACCGCATCAAAGGAGAGTCAGACATCCTACAGCCCGGTTCAATCAGTATCTTCGAGCCCGGCCTGGTTCACGCCAACCGCCCCTGCGCCACGGATCAACGGCAATTGTGCAGTTTTTACGTTACGCCGGATTTCCTCAGGGATCTGGCCGTGCAATGCGGAGACAGGGAAAACCCGCGCTTGGATTTCGGCTCGGCCCCCTTACAGGATACCGCCCTCTGGCAGGCATTGGCTGCCCTGCATACTGATTTTTTCACAGATTCGAATACACCGGAACTGGAAGGCATGAGTGTTGAACTTTTCACCGCTCTGTTAACGCGGCACGGGAACCTTCGGGCCAAAGGCAACAGGACATCCGGTGGGGACCGGTGCGACAAGCGCGTCATCCGTGCCATTGACTATTTTCAGGCCCATCTCTCCCAAGAGATCCGTCTGACAGACCTGGCAAACCATCTGGGATGCACCCAGTATCACCTGATCCGGCTGTTCCGCAGCCACAAAGGGCTTTCCCCCCATGCATTTCTGCTGCAATTGCGGCTGGAACACGGCCGCAGACTTCTGGAGGAAGGAGCCCCCATTGCCGAGGCTGCCGCAGCGGCAGGCTTTGCCGACCAAAGCCATCTGACCCGGGCATTTAAACGCCGCTTCGGGGTTACCCCGAAGATCTACCAAACCAATCTGAATTAAGCGTCCGGCTCATCCGTGTCCGATGTGCCTGACTTCACGAACTTCTGATGGGCAATCACCGCCTTGATGTCCCCGTAGCTGATCTCTTTGCCCAGAGCATCCTTCACCTCTTTGAGATGACGCCCCGGCTGCAGGGCCGCCATGATGGCTGCGGTTTTTTCCTCATCCACCACCCGCTCCAGGGAAAGGGTACCCTTTTCTATGAAATGGCAGAGATGCCCCTGGATGGTGGAGACGGCCAGCCCCCGCTCATCGGCAATGGACTGAACCCCCATTCCCTGCTCAAAAAAAGTAAGGGTAATCTGCCGGGTATCACCGGTTGATTTTTTCTTCTTTTTATCCGATGACGGTGATTTCTCGTCCACCTTGGGCTCAGGCAGGACAACGGTATCAATATCATGTTCTTCCCGGTATTTCCTGACCAGACGGAGGATGTCTTCCCCGTAATTTTCCCGGGTCTTGGGTCCCACCCCTTTGAGTTTGGCCAGGGCAAAATCGTCTTCCGGCAGGCAGACCACAATCTGCACCAGCACCTTTTGATGGAGAACTTGGAAATGGGGAACACCGAGTTTCTTGGCAACAGACGCCCGCCAGTCTTTCAGGGTTTTAAACATCTCGGGGTGTTCGATATCAAATTCCGTATAATCCGGTGTATTGGCGGCAGCGGCGGTCTTGGCCTTCGGGGA
This sequence comes from Desulfobacterales bacterium, assembly GCA_022361315.1. The sequence continues at coordinate 832 of JAKSBB010000309.1, read as the reverse complement.
GGCGGCCATACCTTCCCCGGAGATGGTCCGGAGATATCTTTTGGATGAAAACCCCTGGGCACATGACCGGATACCGGCCATGCGAACCCGTATCTCCAGACGGAGATTGTCCAGACCGTTGTTCATCTGTTTTTTCAAGGCTTTGTTATCGGTTTCCACCATGCCTTTTTCCAAAAGGGAGGAAAATAGGTCATTGAACTTATCACCGAACCAGCCTGCGGCTTTTTGGGTGCGCTCCCGTATCCCCTCGTGGTCGTCCGGGAGGGTCTCTCCGTCCATCATTTGCCGGAGTTGATTCTGGAATTTTTCCCCCACTTCAAAAATCTGTTTTCTGGCCTCAATTTTGAGTTCCGTAATATCTGTAAGCCCCGCCACCCGGACGCTGCCCCGATTGGAATCGGCCAGACGCATGAAGTAGTAGAACATGCCGCGCATGGCTGAAAAATCAAAACACTGCAGCAGCAGTTCCTGTTGATAGGCCATCTGCGCCATGTGGAACCGGGCATCAAGATCGGCGGCCTCCCGGGTGGTCACCCCTTCCATAAACTCGGCCACGGACGGGTCCACGGCCACGCCCTGCCGGGGGACCGGGGAAGAGAGAACCAGACCGTCAAGGGTGCGGCACCGGCTCAGGGCCACGTAGGTCTGCCCATGGGCAAAGGCGTCCTTTGCATCCACCACGGCCTGGTCAAAGGTCAGCCCCTGGCTCTTATGAATGGTCACGGCCCAGGCCAGTTTAAGGGGAATCTGAGAAAACCGCCCGATGACCTCTTCCTTAATGGTCTGGTCCGCTTCATTCACCGTGTAGGTGATATTCTCCCAGGCCACGGGT
>JAKSBB010001280.1 GCA_022361315.1 Desulfobacterales bacterium | reverse complement strand
TTGTGGGCACCAGCATCGGTATCAGTCTGTGCCCGGACGACGGCAGTGATCAGGATTCCCTGATGAAAAACGCGGATATGGCCATGTACCGGGTGAAGGAGAACGGCCGGAACCACTACCACTTCTTCGAACCGGAGATGGACCGGCTGTTTGCCCGGCGGGTCTCCCTGGACAAGGCCCTCCGCCACGCCCTGGACCGGAACGAGTTTGTCTGTTATTACCAGCCAAAAGTGGCGGTGGACACAGGAAGGATCTGCGGGGCCGAGGCATTGATCCGGTGGCAGCGGAACGGGGAGGGGATTGTCTCTCCCGATGCCTTTATTCCCATTGCCGAGGAAACCGGACTCATCGAGCCCATTGGTGCCTGGGTCCTCAAAACGGCCAGCCGCCAGTGCCGCCTGTGGCAGAAACGGTACAACTATCCCTTTAAAATGTCGGTGAACCTGTCCATGCGGCAGTTCCTCCAGCAGGATCTGATGGATATGATTGTGGATATCCTTGACGATACGGGGCTGGATCCGGGGTGCCTGGACCTGGAAATCACGGAGAGTATCGTGGCCTCGGACATGGCCCGGACCATAGATATCCAAAACGCCATCCGGTCCCTGGGAATCTCCATTTCCATTGATGATTTCGGAACGGGGTATTCCTCGTTGAGTTATCTGAAGAAATTCCCCATCCAGAATCTTAAGGTGGACCGCTCCTTTGTGCGGGACATCGGGGAAAATCAGGACGATGCCTCCATTGTCCAGGCCATCATCGCCCTGGGCCACACCCTGGGCCTGAAAGTGGTGGCTGAAGGGGTGGAAACCCGGGAGCAGCTGGAGTTTTTAAAAGCCCTGAACTGCAATGAGTACCAGGGCTATTATTTCCATGCCCCCATGCCGGCGGATCAGTTTTACGACCTGCTCAAAGGGCAGAAGTGATATCGGCAGAGGCTTAAAACCTGAGTGACAGACAGCTCAGGCCCCCGTCCAGTTTTTTGAATTCAGAGGTGTCGCAGGTCAGTACTTTCAGGCCGGCCGCTTCGATTTTTCCCTGGGTCTCGGGATACCCTTCCGGCACGAATACGAAATCATTTACCCGGATGCAGTTGGCGGCGTAGCCTTCATGGTCCGGGATTTCCAGCCGCTGGAAATCTTTGAACTCCGCCTTATCCGTAAATTCTCCGGCCACCAGGAGGATGTTGTTTTCCAGGTAGGCCAGGCCGGTTTTCAGGTGGAGCATCTCGTTCATTTCCACGGCAGACCCGGTCATCCCGTGTTTTTCCAGGGCGGCGATGAGCTGATCCGCACCGGCCCGGTTGGTTCTGTCTGACAATCCGATGTAATAGTGGCTGCCCACCATCATCACGTCGCCCCCTTCAAGGGTGCCGGGTGCCTGAATATGTTCGATGGTGTCATAATATTTGCCCAGCACGTCGGTGATGACCGCTTCCTCTCCCATGCGGGTGGGGGCGCCGGGGCTGGTGACCATGGCAAAGGCAGGGGTGCACACCGCCACATCTTCAACAAAGCAGGCATCCGGGTAACGGTCGTCTGCGTCCAGTATCTCCACGGCAACACCGCAGGCTTTCAGGGTATCGATATAGGCGGCATGTTGTGCCAGCGCCTTTTCATAATCCGGCTTTCCCAGTTCCGGGGCGGAGGTAATGCCCTCCGTCAGTGTACGGGCCGGTGTTCTGACAATGGTCTGCTTAAACATGGTAGACCTCCTTTATAGATAGTAGCATTTTCAACGTTATTCACAGTTCCGGATCACACCGGGCGGAACTTACAACCATTCCGGGGAATAGGCAAGCCCTTCCTACACATAGGTGATCTGCATGATCACCGAGGCCGTCCCGTCTCCCGTGTTTTTATACACATGGGGGCAATCCGCCCGGAACTGGAGAAAGGCCTTCTCCCGGACGGTATGGGAGGTGCCGTCCACATCTATGGTCAGGTGGCCGCCCAGCACAAACACGTACTCAAAGACATCCCCCTCGTGGGGCTCACCGTGAAATACTGTATCCGGATCAATTTCCATATAATAGGTTTCAAAGGTACGCTGGGGATCAAAGGGAATCATGGGGTACAGCCGGTAACGGTCGGATTCCGCCGTCAGGGGCGGGTTCTCCTTAAAATCCGCCACCCGGGCATCCCGCTCCGGTGCCTTGAGCAGGGAGGTGAATGAGACCTTGAGGCCGTTGGCGATCTTCCAGATGGTGGCAATGGTGGGGCTGGATTTACCGGTTTCGATCTGGCGAAGCATGCTTTTGCTCACGGCGGTTTTTGCCGCCAACTGGTCCAGGCTCAGTTTCCGGGCGGCCCGGAGCCGGCTCAGGTTCTCGGCCACTGCTGCTGTGGATTGATCCATATAGCAATCTCCTTGACAATATATTGCACAAAGTGTAGGTGTGGATATACCTTGTTCACTATAACAATCATTTGGTTGTTAAATACCTTTTTGGCAAAAAAAAAACAACCCATAGGAGATGATCATGTCTGTAGAGATAATACCGATGGCCTCTTTTGTCCTTTTGACCACATTTTCACCCGGCCCCAACAATATATCCAGTGCCAGTATGGGCGTACTTTACGGGTATAGACAAACCCGCCCGTACCTGCTGGGTATTGCCACAGGTTTCTTTGTGATCATGGCTGCCTGTGCCCTCTCGGCCTCATTTCTGCTCACCTGGGCGCCGGCGTCTGCGGAAGTCCTCAAATGGGCGGGCAGTCTGTACATTCTCTGGCTGGCGCTGGGGATGCTGAAAGCCGGCTATGGTATTTCCGGGGGGGAAGGAGAACCCCGGGCATTTGCAAAAGGCATGCTGCTGCAGCTGGTGAACCCAAAAGCGATGATTTACGGGCTGACATTGTATTCCACCTTTCTGGCTCCCCTTGCCCACCGTCCGGGGTATCTTCTGGGGCTGGGCCTGGTATTCGCCCTGACTGCCTTTACGGCCGTGTCGCTCTGGGCGTTGTGCGGGGCGGCCATCAGCGCCCGGGTGGAACGGCCCGTGGTCCGCAGGAGCGTCAACAGCCTGCTCTGCCTGATGCTGGTGTATACGGCGGCAGACCTTGCCGGCCTGGTCTGAGTCGGGTCGGGGCCGGCAAAGTGACCGGACGGCGCTACATGGTCCGTTGCATGGCCATACCGCAATGTTCGGCAATGGCCATGGCAAAGCTGATATCGGCCTCTGTGAAATACCGGACCTCCGAAGTCAGCAGGCGGAGAATCCCCATCACCTCGTCACCGGAATAGATGGGTACGGCAAGAACGCTGGCAATCCCTTCGGCTTTGGCCTGTTCGTGATAAATGGTGTGCACATCCGTCTTGGCATCCAGAATGATGAGAGGCTCCCCCTCCTTCAGGTAATAGGTTGCCGCTTCTCTGTCCAGGGGGCCCCTTGCCAGATAGGCCTCACTCAACCCATATGATGCCTTGAGTGTGAGCCGCCCCTTCTGTTCGAAAAAGCGGATGGTGGCGGCTTTCAGGTTCATGATTTCCGGTAGCCGTGTCACAATCAGATCCAGGATATTGCCTAAATCACGGGTGGCGTTTATCTGCTTGCCCAGGTCATGGATCATGGCAAAATAGGTGAGCTGTGTTTCCTGCTGCTTCACAAACCGGGCGTTTTCAATGACAATGCCGCATTGCTCGGCAATGGCTGAAACAAATTCGATTTCCGCCGGTTCAAATTTCCGGGGATGTTTGGTCAGCAGCCGGAGCACCCCTTCCACCTCCCCGCGGATTTTTATGGGAATCACCAATATGGTGTGGATCCCTTCCTGCCGGGTGGCGTCCTTATATACAATCCGGTCATCCTCTGCGGCATTGCTGATAAGAATGGGATCGCCTTCAAGGGCTTTGAATACAGGTGCTTCCGTGTCAATGGCGCCCCTGTTCAAATAGGCCCGGCTCAGGCCAAACGCGGCTTTCAGTTCTAACTTCTTCTTGGATGAATCCCTCAGCCGTACGGTCACCGCATCCACCTGGATGATTTCGGCAAGCTCAACCGCGATCAGGCCGAAAACCTCTTTGAGTTCCAGGCATGAAGTAATGGTTCGGGTCATTTTGATAAACAGATCCAGGTATTGTGATTTTCTCTCTGTGCAGTCCGCTTTATAATCTAAGTTGCAGGTCATGGGTGCCTCCCCTTGCTTTGAATTTCGAAAAATGAATGAATACCTCAGTAAGTGTAGGTAAAATATTGAATCAGTATCGTTAAGTCAAATTCATTATTTCAAAATAGTTAATCAATAAAATTGAACGATTGAGTTGCGTCATAAAAAAACATTCATCAGTCTGGTGGGGTGACAGAACCGGGAATATTGATTTTTTCCAGGAAATCTGTATAAATAATTCACCCCACAAACGGAAAAATGAGACCCATGCAGTTACACGCACACGGTGGACACGAGTTTCTTGTTCACAAGGAAATTATCGTCATCAAGGCTTACGATGCCTGGAACCTTGAGCATACCAAAGCATATTTCAAGGCATTCAAAGCTTTGGTAAAAGAACTGGATCACGATAAATGGGGGGTTCTTGTCGATTTCAGATTATTCAGGGGATCTACTCCGGAAGTGGTTCAGTATTTTAATTCGACGATCATACCCTGGTCTATTAATAACGGCCAGGTGGCAAGGGCCCATCTCATCAGCGATTCATTGATCAAATACCTTGTGGAGCAATCCGCTAAAGAAAATACCTCACTGCCTGTGGCTGTCTTTGAGACAAGGGAAGCGGCTTTTGCCTGGTTCAGGCAGTTTGATCTGAACGTGTAACCCCTGTCATTCACAAAACATGGTGGCAGATCCCGCTGGTATTCCAGTGGAACGAAGTCTTTTTCTGCATAGTATTTGTCATTTCTGACACTTTCTTTTTTTTCCGGCAGTTCGTAAGGTCAGGTCACAATAAATAATCATCCGGCAGATAATCATCTGGCAAAGGAGGAAGATATGGGTGAATGGCTGACAACGGGATGTGTTCTATGTGCTCAGAACTGCGGGTTGCAGGTGT
>JAKSBB010000701.1 GCA_022361315.1 Desulfobacterales bacterium | reverse complement strand
TATCTGGGGGCTGGCATGATCTGTTCCCCCGAAATGCTGGTCATGGGAGACGAAATCTGCGCCATGACCCGCCATCTGCTCCGGGGCATGACCGTGAATGCCGACACCCTGGCCACGGAAGTCATCGACCAGGTGGGCCCGGGGGGCAATTTCCTCCAGGCCCCCCATACCTTTAAGCATTTTAAAAAGGAAACCTGGTTCCCCACCATCATGGAAAGGGAATACCAGGAAAAATGGACGGAACGGGGCAAACCCACCATCCAGGACAAGGTCAGGGATAAACTATCCACCATCCTTGATACCCATACGCCGGTCCCTCTGGGCGACCACGAATGGTCTGAGCTGGAACGCCTGAGGGCGGAAGGCGAAACGGTCCTGGCAAAAGCTGCGGCCCAAAAATAATTCAACCCGGCCGGTTCCCCTGAAAAGGGAACCGGCCTTCATTTATACGGAGGCCCCATGCAAGAGAAAATAGAACGCATCAGTGCAACCGCCCTGGAAATACTCCAGCGCGCCGGTATCCGGCTGGTTCACCCGGAGACCCTTGATCTGTTTACGGACAAAGGGATACACATCACCGGCGAGACTGCCTACTTCACCCCGGACCAGATCCGGGAATGGATCTCACCTGCCCCTTCCGAGTTCTCGTTCAACGCGCCTAATGATAATTTCTCCACGACAATCGGCGGCAATAACAGCGAATTTATTTCCGCATACGGCTGCGCCGCCATTGCCGAACCTGACGGCAGCCGCCGCGACGCCCTTCTGGATGACTATATTGAGATATCCCGGCTGATTCACACAAGCCCCCTGTTCAACATCAACGGCGGTATCCTTGCCCAGCCCAATGATATCCCTGCGGATCAGAGTCACCTGATCATGCTCTACACCGCCATGATGAACTCCGATAAGTGCATCTTAGGAGTCCCGGGCAGCCGACAGGAGATGGAAGACCTTATGGCCCTGGCCGCACTTCGCTACGGTAATGAAGATTTTACCGCAGCTCCTCGTCTGATGACCATGATCTCCACCATCAGTCCCCTGCAAATGGACGACATGGCGTTGAGTTCCATCATAGTGGGCGCCCGCAACAACCAGCCCCTGATCATTTCACCGGCACCGGCCGCCGGCACCACAGGTCCCATTGACCTGGCATCCAACCTGGCCCTGGCCACGGCCGAAGCATTGGCCGGTATTGCCATTGCCCAGATGGTCAACCCGGGCACCCCGGTCCTGTTCGGCCTTCAATGCTACGGGGCGGATTTACGAACCGGCAACATTGCCATCGGTTCCCCGGCCTATGCCCTACAGGCCAAATACACGGCGGCCCTGGCCCGGCACTTCGGGGTTCCCTCCCGGTGCGGCGGCACCACCAACGACGCCAAGGTTGTTTCCGCCCAGAGCGGGTATGAGAGCATGCTCTCCATGTTTACGGCCTGCCAGAACGGGGTGAATCTCATTGTCCACAGTGCCGGTATTCTGGACAGCTTTGCCGCATTTTCCTACGAGCAATTCATCATCGACCTGGAGATCATTGAAATGAGCCGTTACTACCTCAACGACATTGAGGTGAGCGACGCCACCCTGAACCCGGACCTGGTGTGCGAAGTGGGCCCCGGCGGCCAATTCCTCACCGCCATGGACACCATGACCAAGTGCCGCACCCACTCCTGGTCGCCAAGTATTGCCGTATCCGGCGCCCTCAAACCCGGAACGGACCCCCATGAAAAATATCAGGAGAATATCAACCAAAAAAGGCAGACCATGCTGGATGCCTGGACCCCGCCCGAGATCCCCGCAGATATCCTGGCGGCAATGATGGAATTTATGTACCGGAAAGGCGTGGACCGCGCCATTCTGGATAAGATCAACCCCTATAAATAAACGAGAAGGAAGCTAAGTACACATGACACAGGAAACCAACACCAAGTTATCGCTACGCTACGGCGTCATCGCCCTGCCGCTGATCATATTCGGCGCCATTTTGATTATGGGCTTTGTTGACAAGGAGGCCTTTCACTCAACCCTGTGGGGCTTTTTCAAATGGTTGATGATCAACTTCGGATGGACCCTGAGCCTGGGCTGTCTGAGCTTTGTCATCTTTGCCCTGTTTTTGATCTTCCACCCCATCGGAAAAACCCGTCTGGGGGGTAAGGATGCGAAACCGGAATTCACCACCTGGAACTGGTGGGCCATGTCCCTGTGCGCCGGTATGGCCATGGGTATTGTTTTCTGGCCCGCACCGGAAGCGCTCAAGCACTCCCTGGCACCTGCCGGGGGTATGTTCATTGAACCGGGCAGCCAGCAGGCCATGCTCTGGGCAATGCGCACCAGCTTTCTTCACTGGACCTTCACCCCATATGCCATCTACGTGGTCTGCGGTGTACTCATCGCCTATGCCCACTACAACCTGAAGAAACCCTTTGCCGTATCTTCCGCCCTCTATCCCCTGCTGGGGGACCGGGCCTTCGGCAAAACCGCCACTGTTGTGGACGGCCTCACCCTGTTCGCCATCACCGGCGGCGTGGCAGGTTCCCTGGGTTACGGCCTCCTGCAGCTGGGGTCCGGCCTGGACTTTCTCTTCGGTATTGAAGCCGGACCAACCATCTGGACCATTCTCTGTGTGGCCATTGTGGCCTGCTACACCACCTCCAGCATCACCGGCCTGAACACCGGTATCCGCTGGCTGTCCGACAAGAACGCCTGGCTGTTCATCGCCCTGCTGATTTTCGCCTTCATCTTCGGCCCTACCGCCTTCTCCCTGAACATGACGGTTCAGGCAACCGGGGATTTCCTGGGTAATTTCCTCTCCGCCATGACCTTCACCGATCCGTTCCCGGAAGGCGATCTGTGGCCCCAGTGGTGGGATATGTACTGGTGGGCGGACTGGCTGTCTTTTGCCCCCATCACCGGTATGTTCCTGGCCCGTCTCTGCTACGGCCGGACTATCCGTGAATTCCTGGTGGTCAATATGATCCTCCCGGCCCTGTTTGCCCTGATCTGGTTCGGTGTGTTCGGTTCACTGACCATCCACACCCACTTCATCGAAGGGACTGACCTGAAGACCCTGATGGACACCAAGGGTTACGAAGTGCTCATGCTCCGGCTCTTTGACTTCCTGCCCATGGCTGAGTTCATCCGTCCTGTGATGCTCTTCACCATTTTCGTCTCCTTCGTCACCCTGGCCGACTCCATGACCTCCACGGTATCCGTGCTGAGCATCAAGAGCGGTAACGAATACGGCGGGTCCGCCACTGAGCCTCCCGTTGCGCTGAAGCTCTTCTGGGGCCTGCTCATGGGCACCACCGCCCTGGTATTCATGTTCATCGGCGGCCTGGACGGCATCAAGGTGGTCAAAACCATTGCCGGTGTGCCCATCCTTTTCCTGGAGATCGCCATGCTCGTGGGCTTCTGTCTGCTGCTGGCCCGCACCAAGGACAAGACCCAGGGGGAATATGAACCTGCTGTATAGCATCACCCGTTAACACCGATGCCTGCCGCCGGTATGCGGCAGGCACACACCCCGGCAGGGGGAGGCCGAAGCCTTCCCCTGCCCGAATACCTTGATAAGGGGGACAGCTGTGAACCGCATCGAAAAAATCTACGACCACGCCCTGCGCATCCTGGAAGAGGTGGGTGTCGACCTCAAACATGCCGGGGCCATCGACCTGGTGAAAGAAAACGGGGTGCGCACCCGGGGGAAACGTGCCTTTTTCACCCGTGACCAGATCTGCCGGTGTATTGACCGGGCCCCTTCCGCATTTACCCTCCGGGCAGCCAACCCCGCCTTTGATACCCGTATCGGGGAAGGTAACAACCGGTTCGTTTCCAGCTATGGCTGCCCAACGGTGTATGAGATGGGGGCTTCCCGGCCGGCCACCCTTCTGGACTATGTCCGGTTTGCCAAGTTGGTGCACCAGTGTGGCCATTTTTCAGTAAATGGGGGAATCCTGGTGCAGCCCGCCGATATCCCAGCAGAACGCAGCCATCTGATTATGCTCTACGCCGCCATGCGGACTTCCGATAAATGCCTGATGGGCACCCCGGGCCCGGAGCACCGCATGGAAGAGATCATGGAGATGGCCGCCATCCTGGCCGGGGGAAAAGAGAAATTGGAGAACGCCCATCGTATCCTCACCATCATTT
>JAKSBB010000227.1 GCA_022361315.1 Desulfobacterales bacterium | reverse complement strand
GCTCTTTGTTGAACTCCCGTATCCAGTCGATGGCGGCCCGTGCCCGTTTGTCCGCCGGGGTGGAAACCACGGCTTCCGGTCCGGCCAGGGGCAGAAGAAGGTCGGCAATCCGGTCCTCGGCCTTGTGCAGGTTATATTCCAGGCCGTAGGGCAGGAGGATCGCCATACAGGTGCCGTGGGGCACGTGGCAGACCGATCCTACTGAGTGGCCGATGGCGTGGACCATGCCCACCATGGCGTTGGAAAAGGCAATGCCGGCCATGGTGGCGGCCGTGGCCAGGGCCAGGCGGCCGTCTTTATCAGACGGATTTTTGATGACGGAAACAAGATTGTTACTGATCAGGGACATGGCTTCCCGGGCATGGGCATCGCTGAGGGGATTCTTGGACATCATCACCGTGGATTCAACGGAATGGGCCATGGCGTCCATAGCGGTGGCTGCCGTGATATGGGGCGGCAGGGTCAGGGTCATCCGGGGATCCACCACGGCGGCATCCGGCAGCAGGAAATAGGAGCTGAAAAGCATCTTCCGGTTGTTGGCGTGGTCGGCGATAACGGCCACCAGGGTCACCTCGGAACCGGTTCCTGCCGTGGTCGGTACGGCGATCAGCGGCCGCAGGGGGCGTTTCAGGGCACCGGCACCGGTGAATTCCATCAGGTTATCCGAATCTTCGGATACCAAGATGTTGATGCCCTTGGCCGTATCCAGAACGGATCCGCCGCCCACCGCAATAATGGCGTCACAGCCTTTTTCCCGGTACACATCGGCCAGGCGGTTGACCACGTTCAGGTCGGAGTCCGGCGGCACATCATCTTCAATGGTGGGGATTGTGAGGTTCCCGCCCAGTGCATCTTCAACCACATCCACCAGACCGGCGGCCCTGACCCCCTTGTCCGTGATGATCATCGGGGCGGAAGCATCCATGGCTGCCAGCAGGGAGGGGATCTGTTCCAGTCCGTCATGGCCGGCGACAATCTTCACCCGGCAGCAGAATTCAAAATAGTCAGGTATATACATGATGTCTCCTTTACGCTAACGGCGTGGTGGCAGGGCTGCCGTCGCAGGCATGGGTTAGTATCTGTTTCAGGACGTCGGGATTCGTGTCCCGGGCGATGTCCTTTTCTCTGGCTAAGACGGTGAGGGCATCTGTCTGCCACCCGGCTTCCGCCAGGGTGCGGGGGGGATGGCCGCCGGTGACGGCATGGAGATCGTTGATCAGTCCGCGGATGGTCTGGACTGCGGTGACAGGTTGCTGGGCAACCGGCACGGTGCTGAACCGTTCCATACCGGCCAGGGGCAGCAGCAGGCTGCCGAAATCATTTCGGCCCAGGGTTTCGAGTACCGCCGGCAAGAGTACGGTCATGATCATTCCCTGTGACACCCGTCCGCTGTCGCCGGCGATTTCACGTCCTAGAGCGAGGGTTAAGAGAGGAAGCGATCCGTCGGTGAGGTATCCGCCGATGACGGCGGCCTGGACCAATTGCTTCTGCCAGTCGGATTCTGCGTTCTTCCGCTGTTTCAGATTGGATTCCGAGTAACCGGCGATCATCCGGGAAAGTGGTTCAGCCGCCAATTCCACCAGGGCGGTGGCATAGGCCCTGGCTGGCGGATTATCTGACAGGGCATGGACTTCGCACCCCAGGGCCAGGCTGAAGAGGGCGGCGTCCAGAAGGCTGTCCCGCTCGTCGGGAATCAGCATGAGGGGATCAATCACGGCCTGATCCGGCGCCAGAAAGGGTGAGACGAAGTTCTGGCGGTTGAAGGTGACCGAGGCGGCGGTTGCCGTACCGGTGCCCACCCCCGTGGGAATGTAGATCATCGGGTTTAGGGGGGCGGTGATGTCGGCCCCTTTCAGCGCGTCCGGGCCGAGGGTCACGGCAATGTTCAGGGCTTTGGCCATATCCGCGGCAGGGGATTTACCCACGGCAATTACGGCGTCATACCCCTTTTCCCGGTAGGTGGTATACATGTCCCGGATGAACTGTGCCGTCTGGTCCGGTCCGCTGTTGCTGTCCGAAGGTTCCGGAACCGCCGGTGCAAGCCCTAAGGTCATACCGGAATCCTTAAAGGCGTTGATCAGGCGTTTATGCAGTTTGTGTTTCCGGCTTGCGGCATCCCGGATCACCATGGGTTTTTTGGCGCCCATCCCGCTCAGTTCAAAGGGGAGATGCTCCAGCGCATTGGTGCCTGCCGAGGTCTTGGTCCGGCAGAGAAAAGAAAAATGGGTGGTCATGGAATCCTCCGACTTATAATCCGATGATGGTTCTGATGAGTACCAGGGCCCGGTCCAGGGTGTGGCGTTTGAACGACCACCTGGGGTACCGTTTGATGGCCAGTTTGGCGATGGGTTTGGGCAACAGGTAAACCTGGACGATGTCCAGCACCCGGACGCAGGCACAGGCATGGGGGACGTCGCCGCAGACAAAGAGCCGGTCCCGGGCATTGGCCACCGGGGTGCTTTCCCGGAAGGTGAACATGGTGAACAGATTCCCCGTGCTTTTCAGCCCCATTTCCAGGTGGATGTCATGTTTATCCGGATTCCCCCCTTTGTACCTTACCCGGCCGATGGCATCCTTGCCCACGATCATGTATGGCCCGTTGGGGAAAGCCCCTAGGGAAAAGGTGTACTCATCGGGCATGTTCTCGAATTCTTTTGCCACATCTTTATCCACCTTGGCGGCTGCCTGAACCGCCCGCCCCACAAACCAGAGCATGATACCAAGGTAGATTCGCGTCAGATAACGCTTCCCGGGTTTGATTTCTGCAAAAGCCTCCATGGTCCTCCCTTTTCGATTGTCGTGTTAAACATAGTTTCAGTCGGCCAGTCGACCGACAATGAATATACGAGTGATTACTATTTTTTGTCAAGGGGATTTTTATCCCTCTCTTTATCTGTGATATCAATCCATTGTGGTGTTTATATTTGCAACTGCTATTTTTTATCCGTTCACCCTTGCACCCCGTTAAAAGATAGGGTAATAACAATGTTTACTATAGTAAATTGCTTAACTATTTCCAGTGTACTTTGAAAGGATGTGTATCATGCTGAAAAAAGAGATTCAGGACAATATCGTCATTGCCACCCTGACGGACGGGGCATCCAATGCCGTGACCATAGAAACCCTCCGCCAGCTCAAAGCCATCGTGGATGAGGTGAATGAGACAGATGAACTCAAGGGCATTGTCCTGACCGGGGACGGGCGGTTCTTCTCCAGCGGTTTCAGCCTGCCCATGTTTGTGGGATTTGCTTCCGATGATGAAGTGATCTCCTTTTTCGAAGAGGAAGAGCAGATCCTCCTGGACTATTTCACCTGCACAAAGCCGGTGGTCTGTGCCATGAACGGCCATTCCGCAGCCATGGGGCTGATTCTGGCCATGGCCTCGGATTACCGGATCGTAAAGAACCATCCCAAAATCAAACTGGGCATGAGTGAGATCAAGATCGGCCTGGGACTGTCCATTGCCCAGGCTGCAGTGGTCCGGTTCGGTCTGGATTCCGACAAACGGTACAGAGACGTCATGTACTTCGGTGAGATGGTGGGGGTGGACAAGGCCCTGGAAATGGAGATGGTGGATGAGGTGGTTGAAGACGATCAGCTCATTGCCCGGGCCAAAGAGGTAATCTGCACCTGGATCGATACCCCCAACCGTCCCTTCATCCAGATCAAGGAGGGACTGAAATTCGCCGCTGCCGAGGCCATTCGCAGGGATCTTGAAACACGCCCCTGGCAGCCCATCATGGCCAAAACCCTGATGAACGATGATGTGAAAGCCACACTCTCTTTTGTCCAGGCGGCCATGGAACAAAAGAAGTAGTGCAAAAGAAATGATGCAGAAAAAATAACGTCGTAAACATATTCTCCGATACAACCACCACCTGGTCATCACCGGCCGGGTGGTGGCCCTTCCTGAAATTCATCCCTTCCATCCGGGAACCGGAATAAAGTTTTGCCCCAATTTCGTTTTTGGTGTATGAACATAGCATACTCATTTATCAGTATGTCTAAAGGGGGTGGTCTCACCCCTCTATATTGAGTAACAAACGGCCTAAGGAATGTTGTGTATGGATAATATGCTTTTATCCCGGAATTTGTTACCTATGAACTTCAGCCGGGAGTAATTGGATACAAATGGTGAAATCACGGATACCCACTATTCTTCTGGTTGAGGATAATGATTCCCATGCCGAAATGATTCTGCGGGCCATCGCCGCTGGGGCCGAGCCCCTGAACGTTTATCCGGTGGGATCTCTTGCCGCTGCCGGGGAATTTCTTCATCAGATTGCCCCGGATCTTATCCTGGCCGATCAATCATTGCCCGACGGGGACGGGATAGCTTTGATCCCGGGGGACGAGGCATCCCGGAAATGTCCGGTGATCCTCATGACCAGCCACGGTGACGAGGCACTGGCTGCCATGGCCATCAAGGCAGGGGCGTCGGATTATATCGTCAAATCAGAGGCCATGTTCGCCGAACTCCCTCACAAAATCTGGGGAACATTGCGGGACTGGACAAACTTGGTTGAGAGAAAAAAAGTTGAGCAGGCACTAAAGGAAAGTGAAAAATCCTACCGGACGCTGGCGGAGAATCTTCCCGGAGTGGTCTACCGGGTCTTTCTTCAGGAGGGGCGGCGCCAGTATTTCAACCGGCGCATTGAAACCCTTACCGGATACTGTGAAGTGGAAGGGGATACCGGCGCAACCTGTTCCATGGAATCCTTGATCGTACCGGAGGATCGTCCCCGGGTGGACGCAGAACTGGCTGCTGCGGTCAAGGCGGTGGCACCCTTTGAACTGACCTATCGCATCAGAAGCCGGGACGGAAACATAAAGTATTGTCATGAACGGGGACAGGTCATCGCCGATGAGAACAATCTGCCCCTGTATATTGACGGGGTGATCTTTGACGTCACCGCCCAGAAAGAGACCGAAACCGCCCTGGCAGACAGCCGCCAGGAATGGCAGAACATTATTGAAAATGCCAACGTGGGGATATACCGGGTCACCACCGGTGGAAAGCTGTTGATGCTGAACCGGTTTATGGCCCGGTTATTCGGCTTCGGTTCCGTCGGGGAAATGATGGATGACATTCCGAATATCCAGGCCCTCTATGTCAATATTGAGGATCGCACCAGATTGGTGGACGGGCTGGTCGCGGACAAACATGTCCGTGGTGTGGAAATCCCCGTACGGCACCGGGACGGGAACACCCTGTGGGTCAGAGTTGATGCCCGTATGGTGGCGGATACCTCAGGCAGGGAGGTGGTGGAAGGGTTTATGCTGGATATCACCGAAGAGAAAAAGCTGATGACCAGAATTCAGCAATCCCAGAAGATGGAAGCCATCGGTGAACTCTCCGGTGGTATTGCCCATGACTTTAACAACATCCTGACCCCCATCATCGGCATGTCCGAAATCATAGCCAACCGGCCCGGACTGGATCAGAAAATCGTTAATTATGCAAATAAAATTAACCAGTCCGCCCATCGTGCCGGGGAACTGGTAAAGCAGATACTGTCATTCGGCCGCCAGGCCCAGTTCGAAAGAGTTCCGGTAAAACTTCAACCTCTCATCGGGGAAGTCCGGAAATTGATGCGTGCCACCATACCGTCGAATATCCAGATGTCCTATGCGGTGGACGCGTCGGTGGGTGCCGTCATGGCAGATCCCACACAGATGCATCAGATTCTGATGAACCTGATCACCAATGCATACCATGCGGTTGAGGCAATGGACGGTGAGATCACTGTGGAGCTCAGTGCGTGTCATCAGAGGGAGGGGCATCCCGGCGGTCTTACGGCAGGTGTCTATGCCCGCCTTATTGTGGCAGATACCGGGCCGGGAATTCCCCCGGATATTTTTGATAAGATTTTTGATCCCTATTTTACCACCAAAAAGAAGGGGAAGGGGACCGGGCTGGGATTAGCCGTTGTGTACGGTATCGTAAAGGAACACGGGGGTGACATTCAGGTGAGTACGGCGGTGGGGGAAGGCACACGTTTTGAGGTGCTGCTGCCCGTTACAGAACAGGGAGACCGGGAGGTTACTCAGGATACCGCTAGCCCGCCGAAAAAAGGAAATGAACATATCCTTCTGGTTGATGACGAAGATGCCATTGTGGAAATGTACGGGGTTCAGCTTGAACGCCTGGGGTATAAACTGACCACATTCACCAGCAGTACGGCGGCACTGGCGGCATTTTCAAAGACACCTGATGCATTTGACCTGGTTATTACCGATATGACCATGCCGAAGCTGACGGGGGATAACCTGTCGGCGGAACTGCTGAAAATAAGGCCGGATATTCCCATCGTTATCTGCACGGGGTTCAGCGAAAGAATGAACGATGAAATCGCTGCGGAGATCGGTGTGAAAGGCCTGCTGATGAAGCCTGTGACCCGGTCTGAGATGGGGGGTATGATTCGGAAGGTTTTGGAGGCGTCCTGAAATGTTGAGGTAATCCGGGTGTTAAAAGGTGTGGCTTCTTACTCCTCATCCCCGAATTCTTCGGCAATTTCTTTGATGGTGGTTTCGATTTCCACAAAGGCATCCACGATCACAGGATCGAATATTTTTCCCCGTTCCTCCCGGATGATACCCATGGCTTTCTCGTGGGGAAACGGCGGTTTGTAGCAGCGTCTGGAGATCAGGGCGTCGTAGACATCCGCAATGGCCATGATCCGTCCGGACAGGGGGATTTCTTCTCCTGACAGCCTCTCCGGATAACCCGTGCCGTCCCATTTTTCATGGTGGGTTCCGGCAATATCCTCGGCCATGGCCAGGTAGTTGCTGCCTTCTATCTTTTTCGCCGCCTGCCGGAGAATGATTCTGCCGTATGTGGCGTGCATCTTCATGTGCCTGAATTCATCATCGTTGAGCCGGGCCGGTTTCAACAGGATCTTATCCGGAATACCCACCTTACCGATATCGTGGAGGGGAACGGACAAAAACAGGGTTTCTATGTATTCGCTGGTGAGCAGGTCTGTAAACAGTCCCTTTTTCCTGAGGTGAAGGGCAACGGCACGGGCATAATGCTGGGTGCGGACAATATGCTCACCGGTTTCCGGGTCCCGGGTTTCCACCATGTTGACCATGATTTCCATGGTGAGCTGCTGGGCGGCGGAGAGCTGGCGGTACCACATGAAGGCGGCCCGTTTTTCCGAGATAAACCGGGTGAAGGCAATGGAAACGAAAAGTGCTGCTCCCAGGGCCAGGGGCAGGGCCGGGGAAACAAAAATCAGCCCGGTTGTGTAAAGGGCGATGCTTGTCCCGCATACCACGGCCGTACCTGCCAGGAATACGCCCGAAAGGACACCGGGACCTTGATTCCGGTAAAATACGGTGATCAGGAGGCTCCCCAGCAGGAGGCAGCCTGCCGCGACCGCTGCCTTTGCCCAGCCGGGCCGGCGGATGAGGCGGTTATTGGCCATGTTGTCCAGAAGTACGGCAGAGACTTCGATTCCCGGAAAGTGGGGATCAAATACCGTGGGATGGATATCGTTGAGACCTACGGCCGAACTGCCCACAAGGACGGTTCGCCCACGGATCTTGGACGGGTCAAAGTTGCGGTTGAGGATATCGATGGCAGAGATATAGGTAAACCCGAATGCCGGCCGGGTGAAATTCATATGGGCATAGCCCTCCCGGGTGATGGGAATCCTCAGATCTCCGGCTTCCAGTGCAAGACCCGTTGATGTACTGACGGCTTTAACCTCAGGGATACCCAGCTCCATCAGGAACAGGGCCAGGGAAAGATGGGGCACCACCCTGTCATGGTAACGGATCAGAAGTGGGGTTTTTCGCACCAGGCCGTCGCTGTCATATTGGGTGTTGATGAATCCGGCCGATGCCAGGCGTGTTTCGATTTTCGGTACATTACAAAGCGCACCTTCCGCCCGGGGTAATTCGGACAACATGTCCGTATCACCACCGGGGAGACGGATGTTCAGGGCGGCATCCCTGCAGATTTCTCCTTCCGTGGTATGGTCAAAATAGTAGTACCTGGCACCGACTGTCCGGGTCTGGCCAAGGATATGTCCAAAGAATCCGTCATTGTCAGTGAGGGTTTCCGGGACATTGGAAATCCGGATATCCACCTTGAAATCGGATCTGAACTGTCGGGAAAGCTGGTCCAGGGAGAGGCGGTCGGCCTCCGGAAACACGATATCCAGCCCCATGGCCCGGGGGGCGTGGGCAGATAAAATGGCCAGCATCTGTGCCAGACGGTACCTGGGCCAGGGCCACTGGCCGGCGCCGGCCAGGCTGGTCTCATCAATGTCCACAATGGTGACACCATGGGTATACGGGGCGTCTGACCCGAAATGGCGCATGAAACCGTCGTAAAAGAACCGGTTCATACTTTGTAATGGTCTTTGTACCGGGGGAAAATTAAGAAAGGGGGCGGCGGCCGCGGCCAGGGTAATCATTACCATGGCAAGGCACAGTCCCAGTCGGATCGGCCGGGGAAGGCTGTCTATTTTGGGGATGGCGGTCACCGGATCATGATTTCCACACGCCGGTTCCGGGGTTCCGGGGTCTCATCCGGGGTTGGGACCAGCAGGTCGTACTCCCCGTAACCCTGTACGTAAATCTGGCGCAGCCCGGTGTCGTATCTGGCGAGGATGCCGGCCACGGCCTTGGCCCGTTCCAGAGAGAGGGCCATGTTATAGGCCGGTGATCCCTGTGAATCCGCATGGCCGATAATACTGATCTCCGAAGGGGCCCGTTCCCTGGCACTCTGGGAAATCAGGGGCAGCAGGTCCATGGAAGCCGGGGTGAGGCGGACCGAGTCCGTGTCAAAATAAAGGATAAAATGTACCGGTTTGGCCGGTTCCTGGGCAAACAATTGGGCGTAGGTGGTGTTGATCTCTTTGGGATCTGCTTTTTCCACCACGAACCCCTGGGTGTCCGAAGCTGCCTGGGTATAGGTGTACGGTTTGTCCAGCCGGGTGGCAAATGCCTGATTGCGGACCACCACCGAACCGGTCTGCCCGTCATCCTGGGGAAGCAGAATAACAGTGGTCCGCTCCTTATACCCGCAGGATACAATCAAGGTCAGTGCAAAACAGAGAACCAGATGTCTGAGTATTGTCTTCAATGGTTTAATCCACTTTAATGATAAACCGGGTACCCCGGATACCCACCGTTGCCTTTGGGGTGGATACCTTTACCGATTCCGGTGAGAGTTTGCCTATTTTACCTGAGTGATAGACGGCTTCACCCCGTTCCAGATAAAAGAGAAAATCATAGGCGGCGGTTTCCGGGGAAAAGATATAATTGCTGATCCCGAAACTGGTTTTCGGGCCCAGGGTGATGACGGTGCCGTCGGTGAACATGATACCGGCGTAGCCCTTATAGGCCGTCACGATAACATCACCGCTCTGCAGCAGCATTCCCACCTGAGCCGGAAAGGTCTGGAAGGCCGACTGGTTTTTATATTGGTTTTGATTCGCTATCTGACGTTGTATGGTTACTTTACCGGAAACACTTTTGACCATGGCGGCATGGGGCTGGGCCGTCACCATCTCCGGCAGAAAGAACAGAAAAAGGAATAGCAGTATACAAAAAGGTTTCACAATCCGGGCCTGTAAATAAAAGATAAGCGTATCTAACGCAAGCAGCGTACGCGTTTGTCGATTATAGACAGCAGGGAGAACCAAGTCAACCGGGTGCAACTTAGGCCGATACCGCCAGGAAAGAGGACCTGATCCGTTTCAGGTGCTTCAACAATTGGGTTTTTCTGGCCTTGCCCGTCTCTTCGGGACTGCCCGTTCTTAGCAGATCAGAGAGGAGCACCAGGTCTTCCATCACCGCATCGGCTTCCCGGATCAATCCTTGGGTGTCCATTTTCAGCATGTTGAAATACCAGAGCCTGAAGGTCAGAGAGTAGAGACGCTCGGAGGTTTCAACCAGATAGGGGTTCCCGGCAGCTTCGTGGAATATTTTTTTATTGGCAATGTCCAGTTCCCCCAGCGCCCTGGGATCGGGGGCGTTTTTCAGCGCACTGCATTGGTTCTGGAGATCGTCAAACCGTGTGATCTGATCCGGCTGGATTTTATCCCGGGCCATGGTGCCGATCACCGCCTCCAGTTCCAGCCTTGCCTGAAATACGTTGGTGATGGAGCTGAGTTCAAGTTCTGAAATGAGAATGCCCGTTCTGGGAAGGATCTTTACCAGGTGTTCCCATTCCAGGCGGAATAGAACCGTGCGCAAAGGTGTTCTGCTGACGCCGAACTCCTCGGCAAGTGTCTGTTCTTTCAGGATCAGTCCGGGTTCATATTCCAGAAACATAATCCGGTGCCGAAGGGTGTTGTATATCTCTTTGTTCATAAGCCGTTTTATCCCGCCCCTATTCAGAATGTTCAGAATGCTGGTATACCTTAATAGTACAAGCCTTCGGATTATGCAACCTGCAAGAGAATGGCTTTTTTATCACGCTCTTTGCTGTTAAAGGGGCGGCCCGGGTGAAAACAAAAACACCGGCAGCCCGAGAGACTGCCGGTGTGAATTGCGGATGGGTTAACTTGCTAAAGGTGTCCCGTTGGGGTTCTTTTTCCGTTTCTTCTCGAATCCGATGAAAAATGCCAGAAGTGACGGCACCACAAAGAGGGTGAACATGGTGGACAGGGCCAGTCCGCCCAGCAACACTGACCCAAGCCCGCGGTAAAGCTCACTGCCGGCACCGGTGGAAATGGCCAGGGGCAGCATACCGAATACCGAGGTGGCCGCCGACATGAATATGGGACGGATGCGGGTTCTCACCGATTCCGTAATGGCGGCGGTACCGGTATACCCGCCGTACCTCACGTTGTTTAACGATTGGTGAACGATGAGGATGGCGTTGTTGACCACCGTACCCACCAGGATGATGAAACCCAGCATGGTGACCACGTCAAATCCCTGTGGGGCCACATAGGCATCCACCAGTCGCAGCCCTATGAAACCACCGGCCCCGGCAAGGGGGACGGTGAACATGATGATGAAGGGGTAGAAAAAGTTCTCAAACAGGGCCGACATCAGCAGGTAGGTGATGACCACTGCCAGCAGGAAGTTCCACTGCAGGGCCTCCCGGGTTTGGGTCAGCTTGTCTGCGTTCCCTCCAAGGGTGATTTCCACCCCCGGCAGCTGTCCGGCCTCCTGCATGGGGCGCACCACCTTATTCTCAATGGTCTCCATGGCTGCCTGGAGGGGCAGGGATTCCGGCGGGGTCACCTGGAGGCGGACATGGCGTTTTCGTTCCAGGTGATTCACCTGGGTCATCCCCCGGGTATACACCAGGTCTGCCACGTCACCGATCCGGATGGGCGTACCGAAGGGATTGACCACCGCAGTGTTTAGCAGGGCCTCCGGAGTGGCGGAACGCTCCTGCGGTCCTTTGACCACAAGGTCGAGCTGCCGTTTTCCTTCGGGACGGAAATCATCTATTTTCCTGCCGTCCATGAGTACGTCCACCCAGGTGCCGAACGCAGCTTCGGTGAGGCCGCTGGCTGCCAGTTTCTCACGGTCCGGTATCAGGCGGGCTTCAGGGTAGGTGGTTTCCAGAGAGGGAATGGGCCGGATCTGTGAGCCCGGTATCCCGCCCATCAAGGCGCCGAACAATTGCCCGCCTGCCCCGATGATCTGGGTCATGTCTTCCCCGGTGATATCCACATCAATGGTCCGGCTGCTGGCGATATCGGTCTGGAAGATACCGGCCTGGAAGGCAAATCCGAACACATCCGGCAGGCTGTTGGCGATACGGTTATACAGGGGCAGCAGTTTGCCCGCTTCGGTGTCGTGGACGCTGACCCCGCCCAGGAGGTTGAAGCCTTCTTCGGCCACAAACCAGATGTCTTCAATCTGGGGTATGCCGTCTTTCCAGTCTTCGGCCAGGTAGGGGGCCAACTGATCGCTGAAAAATTCCCCCATCTCCTGCCGTTTGTCCACTGAACTGCCCGGGGTGGGAATCAGGATGGCCAGAACCAGGTTCTGGTTGCCCTGGGGCAGGTATTCGGTTTTGGGCATCAATTGCCAGACAATGGCCACGGACAGGGCGGTGAACAAAAGGACACATCCCAGCCGGGTGACGACATTTTTCAGAAAAAATCCGGACAGCGCCATGAGTCCGCCGTGAAGCCGGTTACCGATCCTGTCGATGATGCCGGCGGATTTCCTGGTATTGTTTTTTCGTGGCAGACGATAAAGCCGGTTGAGGATGGTGGGGATTACAGCCACGGATACAAACAGACTCAGGAGAATGGAAAAGGTGATGGCAATGGCAATATCCCTGAACAACTGCCCCGCCTCTTCCTGGATAAAAATGACAGGAACGAATACAGCCACGGTGGTGGCGGTTGAGGCAAACACCGCCCCCCAGACCTCCGATGCGCCTTCATAGGCAGCGGCAAAGGCTTTCTTGCCCATATGGCGGTGCCGGTCGATATTCTCCAGCACCACAATGGCGTTGTCCACCAGCATGCCCACGGCAAAGCTGATGCCGGCCAGGCTGACCACGTTAAGGTTCCGGTCCAGCACCCAGAGGAAGAGGAAGGTACCCACAACTGAAATGGGAATGGCCACAGCCGTGGTGATGGTGGCGCTGGCTGACCGCAGGAAGATCAGCAGCACTATGATCGCCAGGGCACCGCCGATCATGACGTTTTTCTTCACCAGGTCGATGGCGTTAAGTATATAGGGGGCTTCGTCATACACCCAATCCAGGAAGAGTTCCCGGGGGGCCAGCATCTCTTCGTTTATACGGTCGATTTCCTTCTGCAGACGGTCCACCAGTTCGATGACATTGGCGCCCTGTTCCTTTCTGACGCCGATGGCGATAACCTCGGTACCGTTTTGCATCACTGCGCCGGTCAGGCGTTCATACCCGAAGCCGGTGTCGGCAACATCCCGCAGGTGAACCCGCTGGAGGCCGTCGTCATAGATGACGGTTGACAGGGCGTCTTCCGGGGTTTCAAACTGGCTTACGGTTCTGATCCGGTAGTCTTTTTTCCCGATACCCATCAGACCTGCGGAGGTGTTCCGGTTGGCGCCCCGGACCCGGCTGATCACCTGGTCGATGGTCAGGTTGTAGCGGGCCAGTTTCTGGGGATCGATCTCGATGTGCACCTCGGTTTCCGTGCCGCCCCCCACGAAGAGGGAACCCACGCCTTTAACCCGTTCCAGATGTTGGCGGAGCTCATCTTCAAAGTAGGTGCGGTAGGTGGCGATGGACCGTGTGTTTTCAGGCCGTGTTTTGAACATGATCCAGATGACCGGGTTGGACTGGGCCCCTGCGGCTTCAATGGCCGGTTTCTCTACATTTTCGGGGTAGTCCGCCACCTCGTTCATCTTGTTGGACACCCGCAGCAGGGCAGCATCCAGATCGCTGCCCACGGGAAAGGTCAGGGAAACCTGGCCGTAATTGTTGAAGGCAGAACTTTCCATGGATTCCAGGTTTTCCAGCCCTTTGAGGGCCTCTTCCTGTTTCTCGATGATTTCCTGCTCGATTTCCGTGGGAGTGGCGCCGGCCCATACTGTCCGGACGGTGATTTCCGGGGTTTCCACATCCGGTGTCAGCTGTCTGGGCAACTGCATCAGGCCGATGGTGCCGAACAATACCACCAGGATCACACCCACGGCTACGGTGATGGGCTTTTCTATGGCGTAACGGATGATATCCATCTTATTCTCCCTGTACGTCTTCGACCGGTTTCTCTTCTGCAGCTTTTTCAGTCGAAGATTTATCCACCGGTGGTAATACGGTTACGGGCTGGTCCGGACGCAACCGTTCATTACCTTCGGTGATAACGGTCATACCGGGTGTCAGCCCCTGGGCATTGACACCCACATTGGCCCCCCGTGAATAGACCACCTGGACCGGCAGGCTCTGTGCCTTGCCGTCCGCCACAATGAATACCATATCCATTCCCTGGAACTGCACCAGGGCATCCCTGGGGATCATCACCAGTTCTTTTTTCTCAGATACGGGGACTGCCACGGTGGCCGACATGTTAACGGCCACGGGACCCTCATAGTTCAGTTTGAGCTTGAGGGATATGTTTTTGGTTTTGGAATCCGCTTCGGGCCGGATGCCGGTGACCATGCCGTCCAGTGTTGTGTTGGAGGCATGGAGGGTGACGGGCAGGACATCCCCGGATGTGGAGAACCGGATGAGATGTTCGGCCACCGGCACCTGGATAAAAATAGCGTCTGTGGCAGCGAGCATGCAGAGCTGGCTGCCCGGCAACACCCACTCACCTACCTCTGCCTGTTTTTCAAGGATGATGCCGTCAAAGGGCGCCCGAACAACATGCTTGGCAAGACGGATGGTGAGGATATCAATCTCCCTGGCCAGTGCAACCGTCTCCTGAATGCGGTCTTCATGGTCAAACCGCTGGTCGTCATAGCTGGATTCCGGTGCAATATTCTTCTTAAACAGATGGGTCTGCCGGTCCAGATTCCGCTTGGCCTTTTGGACCCGGATTTCAGCCTGGGCCAGGCGTGCCTTTTTCAGGGCCAGTTCTTTTTCCAGGATACGGCTGTCCTGGCGGATCAATATATCACCCTTTTTAACCGGGTCGCCTTCGTTGAAGGTCACCTGGGTGATCCGGGCGCTTTCCTCCGGGGATACCCGGCTGATGCGGTCAAAGTAAAGTGTGCCGATGAGGTCAGTGGTGCTGGCAGCTGTGGTGGCCACCACGGTTTCTGCACGGACAAGGGCTGGCGGCTGTGCCGGTGCTCCTTCCTGGGCCTGGCAAACGACCGGACCCGTCAGGACAGGACTCAGCAGGCAGATAAAGAAAAGGGATAAAAGGTATCGAAAACTCATGGAAAGATCAGACTCCTAAAAGGTGACCGGGGAACGCCCCGCGGGAATTCCGGCCAGCGTTACAGATGCGCGGTGCGGATACACCGTTTTTTGCCCGGCCTGATATAACAGGAAGGGCGGTCTGCCGTGAGAGGACGCAGATGATAGACCAGAACGGCAACGGTTGTCAATATCTCATCTTTTGTACATATAATTCAATGGTAAAAGTGCAAGGAATTGTAAAGGAATGATAAATTATATCAAAGGGGTTTAAGGATCTGCTTGACAAAAATATTTTCTTGGTATACCTGAAAAATATCAACATAAGGTAAGGTGAAGCAATACCCATAAGGAGATAAGATGACATATTCAGATATCACTCACGGATTGTGGGCCGAAACGGCCAAGGGCAAACCCGAACTCAAGATGTTTTCAGGCGACCGGCATACGGAGGTGGCTGTAATCGGCGGGGGATATACCGGTCTTTCCGCGGCACTTCACCTGGCAAAAAACGGCCATGATACAGTGTTACTGGAGGCCAAATCCGTGGGGTTCGGCGGTGCCGGGCGGAATGTCGGATTGGTGAATGCCGGGTTGTGGCTGATGCCTGAAGATGTGATTTCCCTGGTGGGGCAAACCCACGGCGAGCAATTGATTGATGTGCTGGGGGCTTCCCCCGACCTGGTATACGGCCTTGTTGATGAATATAATATGCCCTGCGAACCCTGGCGGTTCGGCACCCTGCACTGTGCCGATTCAGGGGTCGGGTATAAAGCGCTTCAGGAACGGGAGCGTCAGTGGCAGAAACGGGGCGCCCCTGTCGAACTTCTGGAAAAAGATGAAGCGGCACAGAAACTGGGTACTCAGGTCTTCCGGGGGGCATTGCTGGACAAGCGTGCGGGGACGGTTCAGCCTTTAGGGTATGCATTCGGACTGGCGCAGGCTGCCTTGAAAGAAGGTGCCGCCCTGTACGAAAATTCTCCGGTGACGGCCCTGGATAAGAAGGACGGGACGTTTGTCTTAAAGACCCCGGAAGGTGTTTTGCGGGCCAAAAAGGTGATTGTTGCGGTGATGGGTTACCCGGAACAGGCTTTTGACAGCCATATGAAAAATATGGTGCCGTTCAACTATTTTCAGTTTGCCACCCCGCCCTTGAGCCGGTCTGTACTGGAAACGGTACTGCCCGGACGGAACGGGGCCTGGGACACCAATCTCATCCTGTCATCATACCGGCTGGATGAAGCCGGTCGGCTCATTGTGGGCAGTGTGGGCAAGGTCGAGGGCTTTGCCTGGGACCTGAAACTGGCATGGGCCAAACGGACAATTGCAAAGGTATTTCCCCAGGTGGGACATGTGGATATGGAATACGGCTGGCACGGCAGGATCGCCATGACCACGGATCATATCCCCAGGTTCCACGTGATGGACAAAGATATGGCCATGGTAACCTGCTATAACGGCAGGGGGATCGGGCCGGGGACGGTATTCGGAAAATTGTTGGCCCAATACATGACTGGTGGCTCAAGGACGGATATCCCATTGCCGGTATCTCCCATCCGGGCGGTGAATTTCAGGCGGCTGCGGGGGCTGTTTTATGAGGCAGGATCCCGTTTGTATCATTTTGCCCAGCGCCGGATTTAAAAACGGTATAGCAGGCGGTTAATTGTCACCCTGAACCTAAGGTTTCTTGAGCGTAAAAATATGGACGGGCCGGGCCAGCCCTTTTATGGAAACCGGCTCCTCAAAGGGGATCGGCTTGATACCGCGAAGGCCGTCCGGGATGCGGGCCGCCGTATCTTTTGAGAGAAGGATGTCAACATTTATATCCCGGGTCTTTGCCTGGAGGCGGGAGGCCAGATTGACGGTTTCACCCACCAGCAGGTAGGACAGCCGTTCCGGACTGCCGATATTGGCTGCCAGGACCTGACCGGTATGGATGCCGATACCGTGGGCCAGCCTGGGCCGGCCGCATTGTTCAAGACCCCGGTTCAGACGGGCCAGGGCCGCATCCATATCCAGGGCTGCCCGCACCGCGTGTGCCGGGTGGTCCGGGTCTGCCACCGGTGCACCGAACACCGCGTAAATTTCATCCCCCAGAAATTGGAGAATCAACCCGTTGTGCGCTTTGATGGCAGCGCTCATCTCTTTGAAGTAACCGTTGAGCAGGCTGACCACCTGTTTGGGGTCCAGGGTGGCGGTCAATGGGGTGAAGTCCCGAAGATCCGCAAACATGACGGTGACATTTTTGTATGCCCCGTCCAGGGGGATCTCTCCGGACAGAATTTCGTCCCGGATCCTGGGGTCCACATAACGGCCAAAGGCGTCCCTGACCCACTTGCGGTCCTCTAATCCCTGGATCATCCGGTTAAACGCATCGCCGAGGATGCCGATCTCATCGTTGGACTCCACCTGAACCCGGGTTTTGTAGTTGCCGTCTCTCACCGACTTCATGGCTTTCAGCATGGTGGTGAGGGGATGGGAAATGGACCGGCTGATCAGCCGGGTCATGATTCCTGAACCGATGAAGAAGAGAACAAACGCCACCAGGGAAAAGATGAGGACGGAACCTGCATACTCCCGGGTGGACATGGGATTGATCTCCACCTGGAGGTACAGCACAAACAATGTCAATACGATGTGGGTCAAGGGCAGGAGGGTACCCATACGGAAAAAGGCCCTTACCCGCCGCTTTATGGATAGCCTGCGGGTATTCTCAACCTCAAACAGCCGGCCTTCGGGAAAGAGGAGGGGGATCAGTTTTTTCCGGGCATGGGCTTCCAGGCTGAAGAATATCAGGGCGGAAGAGACCAGACCCACCAGTGTGGATCGAAGGGAGAAGGTAATGGCGGTGGTGGCATCCATGGTGCCCATCCGGTACATGCTGAAAAACATGAGCATGGGAATGACGACCCATAGTCCGATATTCAGGGGCACAATGATAAAGGGCAGATTGATGATCCGTTGCCGGGCCAGGGCCCGGACGCTGTCCCGGCCCTCCCTCTCTATGAGAAAACGGCGAACCGGTGCCAGCACCCGCCGCATGCCCAGCATCAGCGGGCAGGCGGCGATTGCCGTGACCAGGACTAAGAAACCGAACCTGAATGCAATTACATAGGGCCAGTTCGTGGACCGAAGCTCACTGATCCGCTCCCTGGCAAATTCAAAAGGGGTTGAAATGTTCAGGAGCATGACCACCAGCATGGCCAGGAAGGTGGCCCTTAACGCCACCAGGTAAAACCCGGCCAGAACTGCTGATGGGTTTTGGGATTTCACGGCTAGCGCACCGGAACGATTTCCAGCCAGTATCCGTCCGGGTCGTTGATGAAATAGATGCCCATATCCTTGTTTTCGTAGCAGATACATCCCATCTTCTTGTGCAGGGCGTGGGCGCCGTCAAAATCATCGGTTTTAAAGGCGATATGAAATTCCTCATCACCCAGATCATAGGGCTTTTCCTGGGATTTTAGCCAGGTCAGCTCCAGTTTGTTGGCGGAGGCGTTGTCCGTGAGGAATACAATGATATAGCTGCCGTCGTCCGCTGTTTTTCTCCGTTGTTCGGTCAATCCCAGGGCTTTTTCATAAAAGGTGAGACTTTTATCCAGGTCGAGTACGTTTATATTAAAGTGATCAATGGTAAATTTCATGGTATACAATCTCCGCAGGGTTAGGTTGCTTTTGGGTAACCATAGGACGCCCACTTTTGGGGGTCAAGAAAAAAACTCGTTGCAATCTACGGTGCAAAGGTTAACTTATACCTGTCTTTGGTGTATATACGTGGGTAAAGATTATAAAAACCTATCCGAACACACGGGTTCTTAATGGATAAACACGACGGTCAAATGACAGACGACGAAGTCAGGGAACTGCGGATGCGGTGGCATGAAAATTTGCCTGATGACGAACTCAGCAGGGGGGATGTCATGATCCGGCGGTTGCGGGAAGAGTGCGTTCCCACCAACCCGAAGCGGCCGCTCCGACTGGATCTGCGGGGAATTGACCTCAGCAGTCAGAAGCTGGCTGGGCTGGATCTGTCGGGGTATGATTTTCGGTATGCCACAATGAACCGGGTGGACCTGACCGGCGCAAATCTGAGCTATGCCGAGTTTGGCAATGCCAGCCTGGATATGGCGGTGCTGGACGAATGTGAATTTATCGGGGCAAATCTGAGGTACGCCAGCCTGAATGAGTGCAGCGCAAGACACTGCGGATTCGGTGGTGCGGATCTTTCCCACACCAGCATGATCAACGCCCATCTCAGTGAAGCCGTCCTCAGCCGGTCGCGTCTGCACATGGCGGACCTGAGAGCTTCTGACCTCACCGGTGCCAGGCTGTCCGAAGCGGATCTTTCCCATGCGGTGTTTACCCGTGCCTGTCTCCGGGATGCGGATCTGAAACACAGTGATGTGGCCCAGACTCTGTTTAACCTGGCCGACCTCCAGCGGTGCCGGATGCTGGGAATCAAGAATTTTAAGACGGCAGACTGGATCGGTTCGGATATCCGGGATATGGACCTGAGGGGGGCCTATCTGGTTCGACGGCATATCTCCGATGAAAATTATCTGTTCGAATTCCAGAGTCAGAGCCGGTTTCACAAGGCCATTTACCAGATCTGGTGGGTGACCTCCGACTGCGGGCGTTCTCTGCTGCGGTGGCTGGTCTGGCTGGTGGGCGCCACCCTGGGGTTTGCGGCGATTTACAGTGTCGTTCCCATTGACTACGGGGATTACAAAACCTGGTTTTCCCCGATTTACTTCAGCTTTGTTACCCTGACCACCCTGGGATACGGGGATGCCGTCCCCATGTCCTTTTCCGCCCAGGTGATCGTCTCCCTGCAGGCCGTGACCGGGTATATGGGATTGGGAGGGTTGTTGAGTATCCTTGGAAATAAAATGGCACGCCGTGCTGAATGAGGTGAAATTACATGTTCTCGTTTTTTAAAAAGAAATCCGATCCGAAATCTGAATTGAAGAAAATTCTAAAGGGATATGAGCTGCCATCCTTTCCCGCCGTGGTGATGCAGATTCTACAGAAAATCAGAAGCCCTTACTCTTCGGCATCTTCCATTGCAGAATCATTGGCTTTGGACCCCGGCATTTCCGTTAAATTGCTCCGAATCGCCAATTCAGCGGCGTTTTCCCCCACAAAAAAAGTGGAGAACCTGACCCAGGCAATCGCATTGGTGGGCATCTCCCAACTGGAATCTCTGGTTCTTGGTGTGGGGGTGGCCAAGGGCATGCCCAACAAGTCCTGCCAATGGCATGATCCTGCCGAGTTCTGGCTCACCTCCGCCAAACGGGCGATTCTTGCCAGTGAACTGGCCCGCATTCTCTGCCCGGCCAAGGAGTCCGAATGCTTTACCGCAGCATTTCTTCAGGATCTGGCCCTGCCTTTCCTGGCCTGCCACAGAAGCGATATCTATGATCCCGTGTTTAAAAAGTGGCACCTGGAAGGGGGGGATCTGGCTGCGCTGGAACGTGAACACCTGAATTGGGATCACACCGAAGTTGCCTCCTGGATCTGCGCCGAATGGGGTCTGCCGGAGAATATCGCAGCCGCCATCCGGGGGCATCACGGGGCAGAGGTGCCGGATTACCAGGCGCTGGGGCCTGTCCGCCTGGTATCTATCCTGAGAGAGGAAAAAGCCAATTCCGGTATGGAAGAATTCATATTGGAGGCACACACAAGTTACGGCATATCTCCGGACCGGGTGGAAGAATTGATTGACCCGGCATTTGAAAAGGCTGCCGAACTGGCCCGGTTGATCGTTTAAATCCTTCATGATGCGATATTGTCTCGCGATACTAAGATCGTGAGACAATATTCCCAAGCTTCGTCCCATTTTCAGTTTGAGATTTTGATCCATCCATTGTATCTTTATCTAAGTTATTGTTTTACCTCTGTGTCTGAAATTATCAATTTCTGATGGTACAATTTGTGAATAAGTTTTCCGGACAAACCTATGTTTGGCAGTGCCGTTGAATTACAGGCGATACTGCGAAATGGCAATTGTTTTTTATAAACCGTACCCGTCTGATTGATCATCGGCTTGGTGTGCCGGGTCGTGATCATGGTGAAGGAAATGACCTAAAGAAGAGGAAAAATGAAGAAAATCAATGATATCAAACTGAGCGTGAAGCTTATCGCCGGCGGGGTGGCATCAGCCATTATCCCCATGCTTATCGTGGGAATAATTTCGGTGAATACAGCCGGAGAAGCACTTGTGAACAGTGGAAAACAAGCTGCTGAAAGGGTTGCCAAAGACCTGGCCATGACCACGGAAATTTTGCTTGAAGAGGAGTTGAAGATCGCCGCTGAGATATCGACAACCCCTGTCCTCAGGGCCGCCATGGAAGGGGTGGCGGAAGAGGGACTGGAATCATCAATGGCGGCGGTGAAAGCCCTTGACGCCTTTCTCACCGCTTCCCATGGAAAGGTGGGAGCTGATTACGAATTGTTTTTTACGGCGGATGCCAGTGGCAATACCCTCGGGGACAGCAGGAGCGGAGGCCTTCGGGCTAAAAAGATCAACGTGGCGGACCGGGACTATTTTAAAGCTGCGGTTGCCGGTAAATCCATTGTGGGCAAACCGGTTAAATCCCGGGCCAGCGGTAATCCCGTGGTCGTGGTGTCAGTACCCGTGAATACCAAATCAGGCAAGTTCGCAGGGCTTTTCGGGGCTGTCCTGAAGCTGGATGCATTATCGGATAAATTGACAGCCATAAAAATTGGTGAAACCGGCTATCCGTTTGTTGTTGACAGGGAAGGCATTATTCTTGTTCATCCTAAAAAAGAGTTCATTTTTGAGTTGGATCTTAAAACGTTGGCGGGAATGGAGGAAATTACCCGCCGGATGCTGGCCGGAGAAGAGGGAAACGAAGCCTATACATTTAAGGGCACTGAGAAATTGGCTGGTTTTGCAAACGTCCCTGCAACCGGTTGGAGTATCTGCGTGACCCAGAACCAGGACGAGTTCATGGCACCTGTATCGAAAATGAAGACATATAATCTGATCGTAGGGGGAGTTGTTCTTGCTGTGGTCGGTGTGCTGATTTTCTTTGCTTCCCTGACCATAATCCGGCCTATCAACGAAACTGTGGCCGGTTTAAAAGATATATCCGAGGGAGAAGGGGATCTGACCAAACGGCTGAAGGTCCGGGGAAAAGATGAGATCGGTGTGTTGTCACATTCTTTCAATGTTTTCATCGACAAACTTCAGACCATGATATCAGATATCAATGGCGGGGTTGAGACCCTTTCATCGTCGTCAACGGAGCTTGCCGCCATATCCGACCAGATGTCGGACGGGGCATCCCAGACCTCTGAAAAAGCGGGAACGGTTGCGGCATCCGCCGAGGAAATGACCACCAATATGAATTCTGTTTCTGCGGCCATGGAACAATCTTCGGCCAACACCAACACCGTCGCCGGTGCAGCGGAAGAAATGAACGCCACCATTGATGAAATTGCAAAAAATGCGGAAAACGCCAGGGCAATTTCCACCAATGCGGTGACCAAGATGGAAGATTCCACAGAGAAAATGAACGAACTGGGGGATGCTGCCCAGGCCATCGGTCAGGTGGTTGAGACCATCACGGATATCTCCGAACAGGTGAATCTGCTTTCCCTGAATGCCACCATTGAGGCTGCCCGGGCCGGGGAAGCCGGGAAAGGTTTTGCCGTTGTGGCCAATGAGATAAAGGACCTGGCGAAGCAGACGTCGGATGCTTCCCTGGACATCAAGGCAAAGATCGACAATATTCAGGAAAGTTCCTCAGGCACCCGTTCCGGCATGAAAGAGGTGGCGGATGTGATTACCCAGGTGAACGAAATCGTGGCAACCATCGCCACGGCTGTTGAGGAGCAATCCTCCGCCACCCGTGAGATTGCCGACAATATTTCCCAGGCATCCGCAGGCATTGAAGAGGTCAACCAGAACGTCAGTCAGAGTTCGGTGGTGGCCCATGAGATTACCCGGGATATTACCGAGGTGAATCAGGCGTCTGCTGAAATGGCCGGCCGGAGTACTGAGGTGCAGCACAGTGCCGAGGAATTGTCAAATCTGGCTGCCCAACTGGATGACATGGTGAACCGGTTTAAAATTTAAACATGCCGCTGTTTCCGGAACCGGCTTTTCTTCCCCTTCTCCGGTTCCGGGAACAGCGTTTTCCGTTTTAGTTCGTACTCGGGGTGACTCGGGCTTTATCAATTCTTCACGGCCTGTTATACTCCCCTCCCATGACTATTACCGGCCCGAATAAAATCTTCGTAAAACTCCTGCTTTTGCCGGCGGCATTGTTCTTTTTGATGTTTCAACCGGTGCCGGACTCAGAGGCCGCCTACCGCGGGACCGACCTTAAAAGGTTTCAGGGGCGAATTATTGACCACCGCAAACGGTTGAATGCCAATTTCAAGAAGCGCAAGCTGAAACAGACCAGAGTGATCATTGTCCATACCTCGGAACTGGGGCTGGCCAACACCCTGCGGGTGGTCTCCAAGGGCAAACGCTTTAAAAGCGGCAGATCTACACCCGGCGGGCACGCACATTACGTCATTGCCAGGGACGGTCGCACCTACAGAACCCTGGACCGGCGGTACCGGGCGGATCACGCGGGGCTGTCCATGTGGAACGGCCGGTCAAATGTCAGTGATTTTTCCCTGGGCATTGAACTGGTGGGATACCATAATGCCCCCATATCAAAGGCGCAATATAAATCCCTGGGAATGCTGCTCCATATCCTGAAGCAGGTATACGGACTGAAAGACAGGGATGTGCTCACCCACAGTCAGGTGGCCTACGGCAGGCCAAATCCCTGGTTTAAAAAGAATCACAGGGGACGGAAGCGGTGCGCCAAAAATTTTGAACGGGCCAAAGCCGGCCTCGGACCGTCCTGGACCTATGACCCCGATGTCCGGGCCGGCCGGCTTCAGGCCGACCCCATACTTACGGCGATTTTTTACAGTCCTTTGGGCAAATCGGTGACGGCGCCCCCGGCACTTGCGGCAAAGAGAACCGGATCAAATATCATTTCAATAACCAATTCAGCCTGGTCCATCGCAGGGGATGAGTACAATGATCCGGCCACGGTCTATATCCTCCCGGACGGGAAGGCGCTGCCTGGAGACCGGGTGGATAAGTCCATGGGCTGGGGTAATTTGCCTGCCGGCACCCGGGTGCTGTTGAACCAGGTGGCGGAGCAGGTGGTGGTACAGGCGAAGAATCCTATTAAAACCATTACCGGGCAAATGACGGCCTGGTCCCATGCCGGAGCGGATTACCGGGCAGATTCCACCATATATTTTCTACCTTCCGGCCGGACCATGGTGGGGTCCCGGATCAGGGACTGGGATGATCTGCCCGCCGGTACAAAGCTGGTGGTGGGCTATAAAGGACCCTATGCCGTTACCCTGACGCGGACCGCTTATAAGATAGCCGGCAAACGGTACAGGGATAAGGCCGTGGTTTACCGGTTGCCGGGGGGACTATTGAAGCCGGGCAATGAAATAAAGGATTTTAATGACCTGCCCAAGGGGGTAGATATCTATATACCCCTTTCCTTTGGTAGTTGATATGACAACTTAAGCTAGTACGTGTAGTAAAGTTCCTGGATTTCCGCTACGGACCGTTTTTTCAACAGTGCCAACATCAGCAATATCCTCGCCTTGGCAGGGTTCAGTTCGTCCGAAGCGATAAATTCGTTGGCATCGTCATCTACTTCAACATTGCGACCCACGGTGCCGGTTGGCACCCGCGAAGCCCGGACTATACAGATACCTTTCGCAGCGAATCCGGCTGCGGCTTCTATGGTTGACCGGTTCATGTTGCCGTTGCCGTCACCGGCAATGACAATCCCCCGTGCCCCCCGTGATACAGAGGCATCAATCAGATCCGGAGGCATGTCTGCGCAGGCGTAGATAATATCTACCCTGGGAAGCGGCAGGTCAAATTCCGGACTGAATTCCGATACCACGGTATGTTTGCGGAAAGGCCCCCTGAAGAATTTCACCGTGCCGAACACCACGGTGCCCATCAGGCCGTTGACCGGTGACAGGAAGGTTTCCACCGAAGTGGTATTGGTTTTGGTGAGAGAATGGGCCCCGTGGATTCTATCGTTCATGACCACCATCACCCCTCTATCCGCTGCATCCTTAGAAGCCGCAACCGCCACGGCATTGAACAGGTTGAGCGGACCGTCGGCACTGACGGCCGTGGCCGGCCGCATGGCCCCTGTCATAACGACAGGTTTCGGGGCCTTCACGGTGAGATTCAGGAAAAAAGCGGTCTCTTCCATGGTATCTGTCCCGTGGGTGATCACGACGCCGTCCACCGTATCATCCTTCAGCAGGGAATTGATCCGCCGGGCCAGCCGTGTCATGATCTCGAAGGACATGTCCTGGGAGCCCACATTGGCAAATTGCTCACCTTCAACATTTGCCAGACGATCCAGGTCGGGAACCGCAGTAAGCAGACCTGTCAGGTCAAGCTGCCCGGAAGTGTAGCCGGATCGGGTGGAAGAACCGCCGGAACCGGCAATGGTGCCGCCGGTGGCTAATATATGAACTTTTGGCAACGCAGTCATGGGTTTCATCCTTGTCCCCAATTGGGTGAATCAGGTGTCAGAAGGTAATTCGTCAAAGCTATCGGGCTAACGATCTCTTTTGATGGGTTTTTAGTAAGAAACATCGGCTAAGTCAAAGGAAAATTGTCGAAAACGATTCACATAATCATCTAGTATTCTCTAGGAAAACCAATTGACACTGGACCGTAAAATGGTATATCTTTTGGACATTGAGCAAAGCTGTTTTTTGCTTGGGCGTCATTCAAGATTTCCCCCAATTTTGTGATAAAGTAGCTGAATTAAGCTATTATTTTTTGATAAATTTGAGGATTTATTGCAGAGGAGTTTTCATGAAGGAAAAAAAGCAAAGTCGTCGGAGCAGCATTGCGATGAAAACATCGGTGGCCAGCGGCATCATTATTTTGATTCTTCTTGCGATCAGCAGTTTTATCGGGATTAGACTCCAGTCGGGATTGTCCGACAGCATGATTGATGAATTCGTGACCACACAGAAGACAGCTCTGGAAGAAGAATCCGTTCAGCTCAAAAAGTCTTTGATTGCAAATATGGCGGTAAACCTGGAAATCTGCACCAGCGTCACCCGGTCTTTTCTATATAACTTTGATCAGGAGCAGTGTTATAAGTTGCTGGCCTCCTACCTGAAACTTGAGGGGATGGTGGCCATAAAGGTGCTGGATGCAGACGGTAATCCCTTTGCCGCCGCATGGAAGCAACCTGATATCACGACGGATTCAGCCCTGCCGGATACGGTGAAGGTGGACGAAAAACTGTCCATTGTTTCCGATGCCGTTCATGAAGGAGAGAAGGTGGGAAGCGTCAGATTGTACTATACAAACGATCTGGTGAATCAGAAAATAAAGGCCACCGAAGATCAGACCCAGAGCAGTATCGCGTCTTTCCAGGGCATTGCCAAAAAGAAAATCGGGCAGTCCATCACCACCCAGCTTGTTGTAGCATTGGTGATTATTGTATTTCTGATTGTCACCATCGTTGCCTGCCTCCAGATTTTTGTTACCCGCCCCATCAAAAACACCATCGAAATGATCCGAGATATTGCCCAGGGTGAAGGGGATCTCACCAAGCGTCTTGTGGTAAAAACCCGTGATGAAATCGGGGAACTCTCCACCTGGTTCAACCAGTTTATTGAAAAACTTCAGGATCTCATTAAAGAGGTTTCTGAGAACGCCACCACGGTGGATACGGCCTCAACCCATTTCTCCAAGTTATCGGACTGCATGAATGCGGGTGTGGACGGGCTTGCCGAAAGGGCAACCTCCGTTGCCGGGGCCGCGGATAATATGAGCGACAACATGACCTCCGTGGCAGCGGCCATGGAACAGGCTTCCACCAATATCAATATGGTGGCCACCGCCTCCGAAGAGATGTCTTCCACCATCAATGAAATTGCCACCAACGCGGAAAAGGCCCGTTCAATAACCGATAGTGCCGTTACTCAGACCCAGAGTGCATCCAAGCAGGTGAATGAACTGGGTGATGCGGCCAATCAGATCGGCAAGGTCGTAGAAACCATCACCGATATTTCAGAGCAGGTTAATCTGCTGGCCCTGAATGCCACTATCGAGGCCGCCCGGGCCGGTGAGGCGGGAAAAGGATTTGCCGTCGTGGCCAATGAAATTAAGGACCTGGCCAACCAGACCGCAGAAGCCTCAGGTGCCATCAAAGATCAGATCCAGGGTATTCAGACCTCCACCAACGGCACGGTGGAAGAGATCACCAGTATTTCAGAGGTGGTGACTGAAATTAACGCCATTGTTGCCACCATTGCAACGGCTGTGGAAGAGCAGTCCGCCACCACACGTGAGATTGCAGAGAATATTTCCCACGCCTCTACCGGCATCAATGAGGTAAATGAAAATGTATCCGAAGGGTCTTCTTCCTCCCAGCAGGTGGCCCAGGAGATCGCCGAAGTCAACGAGGCCACCAATGGTCTGATGTCATCCAGCGAGGAAGTAAAAGAGAATGCAGACAAGCTGTCTGTTCTGGGTGACGGACTGGCAGAACTGATGGGCAAATTCAAAGTATAGGTAAAACCACTTAAATCAATTCAAGGGCCGGCTTTGCCGGCCCTTTTTTTATCCCTATACATCGTACGTATTTCGTATATTTCCATTTGAACTTGTGCGGATTTCGTAACCGTGCTACACATTTGTAATGCTGCTATATTTCCGTATTTATTGGCGAATGTGTGTGCTGGTGTGTAAAACTATTGGATTTCGTAAAGGAGAAAATCGTATGAAAACATGGTGTATTAAACTTGTTGTTGTTCTGTTTTGTCTGATTCCTCTGTCTGTATCCGCCCAGACCTTTTCCATCATGACCGAAGAGTACCCGCCGTTCAACTATACCGAGAACGGTAAACTGACCGGCCTGTCTTCGGAAGTGATGGCAGAGCTGATCAAACGGGTGGGGCACCCGGACAATATAAAGGTCCTCCCCTGGGCCAGGGCCTATAATTTAATCCAGCACAAAGACGGCATGATTCTTTTCTCCATGACCCGGACGGAACAGCGGGAACCCCTTTTTAAATGGGTAGGGCCGGTGGCGATTAATAAATGGGTCTTTTTCGCAAAGCAGGGCAGCGGGATTCAGGTGGGTTCCCTTGACGATGCCAGGACAGTGAAAAAAATCGGTGCATATAAGGATGATGCGGCGGAGCAATTTCTAAAAAAAGAGGGATTCACCAATATTGAAAGCGTTGTGGACGATCTGTCCAATGTGAAAAAACTGATGGCCGGAAGAATCGATCTCTGGATCGTGGGGGAACTCCAGGGGATTTTTAAGGCAAAATCCGTTGTGGGTGATGCCGCAGCCTTTGATAAGGTGTTTGATATCAAGGAGACCCAGCTTTACATTGCCTTCAGTAAAACCACGCCGGATGAGGTGATTGCCAAGTGGCAGGCAGAACTGGATAAGATGAAGGCCGACGGGTCTTACGATGCCATTTTGAAAAAGTATATGTAAACGTTAGGGCGTCAGCATCAACGCACCGTCCCGGGAATTCCCCGGGACGGTTTGATGGCTTATACGCCGAACCAACCCCTGAAGATCCGTGTCAGTTCATCATTTTGCTCATCACTGAGGGAGTCGGCAAAGACCGCCAGGCGGATGGAGATGGTCTGGCCGTTCTTCCAGGGCCACCAGGCGCAAAGCAGAATCCCGTCGATGTTGGGATCTGAGGTGAACAATTGTTGTTCGGGAAGCAGGCCGCCGAAATAGTCGATGATAATATGAATGAGATCGGGTGCCTGATTCGTGTTTTCCTGATCCCATACAATGTCCATTTGCCGGGATAACTTTTTGCGAATGATTTCTGTATCCTTTACATCGAATTCGGCAAGGACGGTTTCAAACCGGTCATCCCACTTCCAGGTCAGTTGTTCTCCGAGAATGTCAATGATCCAGCGGCAGCGTTTTTCAAGAATGGAGGTATCATATTCCAGCATCTCGTTTTTCCTTTTCATAGAAGAACCCCAATAGCCCTTCAGGCAGTGAATCCGTCTATAATACCCGGCCGTATATCAGATTGCAAGCATCTGAACAGGCATCCGGTGAATTGCCCCTTCATCCTTGCACCCGGATGCCGCCTGTGGTACCGTTTTGTATTCTTTGTTTTTCATTGAACCGTCAAAATGATTTATTCCGGAACCGGAAGGTGTTCACCACCCTTCCAAGGGGAGATTGAGAGACACTTTTACACGGGTTACCGGAATCGGGCATCGCTGTAATGCGGCCCAAAGAGAGGGGAATCATGAAGCAACCTGAGATCGATTATTGGATTACCTGTATGCTGGAGACATTTGACAATGTTTCCGATCTGAACGTCACGGTGGGAAAGGGGCTGCAGGTGGAATCTTCCGGTCAGCTGACCAATGTGCCTGTTGAGCCGCCGGTGGAAAACCTGACACCTTTTCAGGCCGAGGTCTTTGCGCTGAATCTCATTGGCGGTGATCCCAGACTGATTGAAGATCTGGTCACCACAGGATCCTGTGACCTCTCCTATTGGCTGGGCAATAAGGCCAGGTTCAGGGTGAACATTTTCAAGCAGCAGAATCACCTGACAACCATATTAAGAAAGCTGGAAACCAAAATCCCCAGTATTGACAAGCTGGGACTGCCCCCGATTTTCAAGAAAATGGCAGAGGAGAAAAATGGGCTGATCCTCGTAACCGGGTCCACAGGGTCTGGTAAATCCACGACTCTGGCGGCCCTGCTGAACCATATCAATCAGGAAAAATCCATCCACGTGGTCACCCTCGAAGATCCGGTGGAGTTTGTTCAT